>JAKSDN010001187.1 GCA_022360075.1 Kiloniellales bacterium
GCCCGCTACTGCATCAAGCCGATGTCCTTCAGCACCACCGCGTGCTTGGCGACATTGCCGTCGATCTGCTGCTGGAAGCCGGCGCCGTCGAGAAAGGCCTCGTTGAAGTTGAACTTCTTGTAAAGGTCGCGGGTCTCGTCGCTGTTCGCGACCTCGCTCACCGTCTCGCGCAGTTTGGCGGTCACGGCCTCCGGCGTGCCCTTTTTGGTCAGCAGGCCGAACCAGACCGCGACCTCGAAGTCGTAGCCCTGCTCCTTGAAGGTCGGCACGTCCGGGAAGTAGGGCACCCGCTCGTCGGCCGCGATGGCGAGCACGCGCAGCGTCCCCGACTTGGCCAAGGCGGTGTAGTTGGAGGCGCCGACGAAGACGAAGTCGACCTCGCCTGAGAGTGTCTTGGTGACCGCGCCTTTGCCGCCGCGCCCGCCGATGTGGACCATCTCGAGGCCCTGGTCCTTGGCGAAGATCTCCATGTTGATGTGCTGGGTCGCGCCGGGTCCGGGGGTCGAGTACTTGATGCCGCCGGGCTCGGCCTGGGCCGCGGCGACGATGTCGCTCACCGCATTGAAGGGGCTGTCCGTCGCGACCGCGAGGCCGATCGGCACCTCGACGAGTTGCGCGATCGGCACGAAGTCGTCCGTCTTGTAGCCGGGGTCCTTGATCAGGGGGCGGGCGGTCAGCGCGCCGGTCGAGCCCATCAGCAGCGTGTAGCCGTCGGCCGCGGCCTTGTTGGCTTCGGCCGTGCCCTTGCCGCCGCCGGCGCCGGGAATGTTCTTGACGATGAAGGGCACGCCCAGCTTGTCCTTCAGGCGATCGGCGATCACGCGCGCGGTGCCGTCGAGGGCATCGCCGGCGCCGAAGGGCACGACGATCTGCACCGGCTTCTCCGGGTACTCGGCGGCGGCCGGCTGCGGCGCCATGAAGGCGGCGGCCGCGCCGGCGAGCAGCAGCGCGGTAGCGGAGCGAAGAGACGTGAACATCGTTTGGGCCCCCTGTTGGCTTGGCGACGCCTTCCGTCGGCGACCGTCCCGTCAGCCGAGCTTCATACCGGGCACCGCCGGTTGCTTCGTACAAGGCGAGTAATCTATACAAGCAGGAACGGAATACCAGCCTCCCTGCCGGCCTCGCACGGTCGGCAAACAGAGTTCCTGAAGCCACGCCTCACGGCAGGTTGATCTTACGGTCGGCCGCACAATCTGACGTGGCCCGAAACGGCGAAGAAGTGCCATGCAAGAGATCTGGATCGACTATCTCAACCGCCCCGACATCGCCGCGCTGGCCTTGAGCGACGCGGAGATCATCGCCGCCGTCGAGCAATCCCTGGCCGCCCAAGGCCGCGGCGAGACGGTGATCGAGCCGCGCGTCCACTTGGGGCCGGAAAGCTCGGACAAGGGCCACTTCAACGTGCTGCGCGGCGTGATCAAGCCGCTGGCGCTGGCCGGCGTGAAGGTGGTCGGCGACTATGTCGACAACTACAAGATCGACCTGCCGTCGGAGCTCGCGATCCTCGCGCTCTTCGATCCGGAGAACGGCGTGCCCAAGGCCTTGATCGACGCCTCGGAGATCACCGACATGCGCACCGGCGCGATGACCGCCGTCGGCGCGAAGTATCTGGCGCGGCAGGACAGCAAGGTGCTCGGCCACATCGGTGCGCGCGGCACGGCCTATTGGAACGTTCGGCTGCTCGACAGCCTGTTCGACTTCGACGAGATCCGCGTGCACTCGCGGCGGGCGGAGAGCCGCGAGGCCTTCGGCGCCAAGTTGAGCGCGGACCTGAACAAGCCGGTGCGGGTGGTCGAGGACTGGCAGTCCTGCCTGGAGGGCGCGGACATTCTGGTGGAGGCCTCGCGCCTGCCCGAGCCGAAGCCGCTGTTCAAGACCGACTGGGTCAAGCCCGGCGCCTTCGTCGTGCCCTATGGCACCATGAGCGCGGTCGAGTTCTCGCTGACCGACGTGATGGACAAGGTCGTCGTCGACGACTGGGTGCAGTGCCAGCCGGGCCGGCCCTTCGGCGCCCTGCGGCGCCACGTCGACGAGGGCAAGGTCACGCGAGAGAGCCTGCATGCCGAGATGGGCGAGATCGTCGCCGGCCTCGAGCCCGGTCGCGAGCGCGACGACGAGACCATCCTGTTCTGGCACCGCGGACTCTCGACCTCCGACATCGCGCTCGGCTGGGCCATGATCGAGAAGGCGCGCGAGAAGGGCCTCGGGCAGAAGCTGCGCTTCGCCTGATGTCGGCCCAGAGCGCAGGGGGCGAAGGTCTGGTCGCTTGCGCGCGCATGTACAACCTGACGCCAGCCATCGCCGCAGCCTGGAGAGAGCTGTTCCAGCGCGTGTCCGCGACCAGTGGCGTTCCGCTGCGGGTGATCGACTACCCAGCTCCCGCCAGTCTCGGCGCGCTCTGGAAACGTGCGGACCTGGGCTGCACCTTCATGTGCGGCTGGCCCTTCGCGATGGCCGGGCCGCAACCCCTCACCGTCGCCGCGCCCGTGCCAAGGCCACCGCGCTATGGGGGCGAAGCGGTCTACCACAGCGACTTGGTCGTCCGGCGCGACTCGCCCTATCAGTGCCTAGAGGACACCTTCGGCGGCCGGATCGGATGGACCGTCGAGAACTCGCATTCGGGCTTCAACGCCGCCCGCCATCACCTGCTCGCCTTCAGGCAACCGGAGCGGCCGAGTCTCTACCGCGAGAGCATCGGGCCCTTGGTGACGCCCCTGGCCGCGATCCGGGCCGTGCTCGACGATGTGGTCGATGTCGCTGCGATCGACGGCTACGCGCTCGACCTCCTGCGCCGCCATGCGCCAGAGGAGACAGCCGAGCTGCGCGTGGTGGCGACGACGGCGCCCGCGCCCGTCCCGCCGCTCGTCGCCAGCCCCGGCGAGGCCAACGCCGCCGCGCGACTGAAAGAGACTTTTCTCACCGTGCATGAAGAACTTGCTGCCGAGCCTTTACTGGACACGCTGCTGCTCGAACGCTTCACGGGCGTGAACGCGGCGCATTACCAACTCCAGATCGACTGGGCCGCTGATGCTCTTGAGGCGGGCTACCCTAAACCTGCCTGAAGTCGCGGTAGATATCGTTGGCCCAACGCACGCAGGGCCGGTCGCTGTAGGCCTCGATGATCGTCCGATACGTGGGCCAGGGCGTCATGGCCGCGTAGACCGGATGCTGCGCCGGCCGTGCGATCGGCGAGATCAGGCTCGCGACAGCGATGTCGGCGCGGGTCAGGCGATCGCCGACGAGGAAACGGCGTTCGTCGCCGAGCCGTTCGTCGAGATGGTCGAGCTCCTTCTCCACGCCGGCGCGCGCCTGCGGCACGTCCTCGGCCTTGGCGTGCAGACCGCTCATGATGAGCCGGCGGGTGACGGGCCACATCAGCCAAGCGAGCGGCGTCTGTCTCCAGGATGCGCCGCGAAGCAGTTGGCGCGCGACGGCCAACGGCTCCGTGGGCAGCGAGACGGCGTAGATCAGTCGCCTCACCGCCACGCCGAGGCCTCGATCGGCACGTTCCTCGACTCGTTCGATTTCGCCGCGCTCAGCGGACGAAGCTTCGTGGTGCCAGCCCGCCCGGCCCGCGCTTTCGAGCCAATCCAGGATCGCGCCGCTGCCCTGGATCGTGTTTCCGGCGCTGGTCAGGATCGGCACGCTGCTGCCGCCGGCCGCCACGCGTCGGGCCACCACGACATGCGGGCCCGGCACCCAATGCACTTCGCGATAGTCGAGGCCGCAGAGATCGAGCGACCACCGGGCCTTCTCGCAGTAGTGGGAGATCGCGAAGGTATAGAGCGTCGCCATGGCTCGAAATGCCTCGTCGCACCTTCCGGTACGCAGGGCGCGGCCCTTTGGATCAGATCGCCGCGACGCGCGGCTCACAGCCAGCGTCTCACCGTGTCTTTGTAGTTCCGATAGTCCTCGCCGAACTTGCGCTCCAGATAGGCCTCTTCGCGCAGGATGACGAAGCGCTGGATGGTCGCGACCGCGGGAACCACCGTGACCAGCGCCCAGAGACTGTCGATGGCAAGGCCGATCCCCAGGCATAGCACGGCCAGCGCGACGTAGGCGGGATTGCGCGAGCGGGAAAAGGGTCCCGTGGTGATGATCGCCGTCGTGGGCTTGTAGGGATCGATGCTGGTCTTGGCCTTCAGAAAGGCGCGCAAGACCCAGGCCGCCAGGAGCAGGCTCGCGGCGATCAAGGCGCCGCCGAGCAGGTACTGCGCGTTCTGCGGCAGGAAGGGGAGAGGCCAGAGCCGGTCCAGGCCCAGGCCGACGAGCAGCCAGAACAGATAGATGACCGGCGGCGGCGCCAGGACGCCTGCGGTGTCCTTTGCTGGGGGCATGGGGCAGGGCTACGGCGGTTCGCAATGTGAGCGGCTAAGCCTAGCTTAAGGATCAGCGCTCAACTACCTTCCAGTTCACTCCGGCAAACTGTCGTTGCCGGACTTGATCCGGCAATTCAGGCGTCGCTTGACCCAGGTGCCACTCTGGATCACCGGGTCAAGCCCGGTGATGACAAGTGACGTGTGGCAACTCTCTGATCTCAAAGAGTTCATTTCGAGTCGGACTCCTACATAGACCTCGGGTCAAGCCAGAGGGTGACACTGTAGACAGAGGCTGAGCGAGAAGCTCAGAGAACTGATGGTTCGCCTCTTGCTCGCCTATGCCCCCACCGCCGCTTTCCTCTGCCAGGCTTCGAAGCTCGTCGGGCCCAGCTCGAACTTGCTACTGGCGTCCAGGTAGTCATGGCCATGAATCACGACGCTCGTGGCGTCGATGAAGGCCACGGCGTAGGCCGGCGGCTCGTGGCTGCCAGGGATTGCGTCGCTGGCGCTGAAGTCGAGCCAGACTTGGTGGGCCGTCGCGCGGATGGTCGAGCAGGCGATGCCGTGCCAGGAGCCGCAGATCGGTCGGTGGACATGGCCGTAGAAGAGATGGCGGATCTTGTGGCTGTGCCGGGCGACGACGCGCTCGAAGGCCGCCGCATCCAGCAGGCCGATGGCGTCGACCGGCGCGAGGTGCACCGGAAAAGGCGGATGGTGCACGAAGAGGAAGACCGGCACGTCGCCGGGGGCCGTGAGCTGCGAATCGAGCCAGGCTAGGCGCGATTCACAGTAGACGCCTGCATGGGTGCCCGGATGGTTGCTGTCGAGCAGCAGGAAGCGGCCGGCGGGCGTGTCGAAGGCGTCCTGGACGAAGCCTTCGTTATCGACCACCGCTTCGGGAAAGGCGGCGAGAAAGGCTTCGCGGTTGTCGTGATTGCCGAGCAAGAGCTTCAGCGGAACTTTCAGCGCGCCGAGCACCGCTTTCAACGAGGCGTAAGCTTCCGGCTCGCCCCAATGCGTCAGGTCTCCGGTGATCACGCAGAGGTCGGCGTCGGCGTGATGGACGTTGATGTCGGCGACGCAGGCTTCCAGACGCGCCCGCGGATCGAGGCCGAAGATCGTCTCGCCGGGCTTGGCGAAATGGGTGTCGGTGACGTGGATCAGCTTCATGGCCTGTCGTCCTTGCCGAGCGTGGTTCCGGGCCGACCTCGGCCGACCCGAAACCGTTGTCAAACTCGCCTCAGTTCACCGGTCAGGACGACTGTTTCGGCAGTACAGCCTTGACGTCGGTCTGCATGTCGTCGAGCACCTCGAGCGGCTCTTGCGCGCGCTCGCCGCTGAAGACAGACTGCAGGGGCTCGATGCGCAGCACCTCGGCGACGCCTTGGACGTCGGCGGCGATCGCGCGGCGTCCGGGTGCCAGGCGGCCGACCAGGGGCAAGCGTTGATGCAGGGCGGTGCGCCGCATCTTCAACGGCAGGGCGATGTTGTCGAAGACGTTCAGGTGCGGGTAAAGCGCATAGGACTGGAACACCATCGCGACATCGCGCTTCAGCGGCCGTTCATGGTCTACGGTCTGACCGCCGATCGAGATGGTGCCGCTGTCCTGACGCTCCAGGCCGGCGATGATGCGCAGCAGCGTCGACTTGCCGCAGCCAGACGGCCCGACGAGCGTCATGAACTCGCGGTCCTGGATCTCCAGGGAGACCTCGTTGAGGACCGCTGTCGGACCGAAGCTCTTGGCTACTTGTCGAATGCCGACGCTCGCCATTCCCGGCCCCCTCGTCGTTCACAAACGACGCTATGCCGGGAGCCAAGCTCCCGCTCGGCACTTGTCGAGTTCGGGTTTCGATGCCCGCTTGAAGGACGGCAAGCGCGTTAGCCGGGAGGCTAGGGGGCCGCGGTGACCCTTTTGTTTCATCTAGATGAATACACGTAACGCCTTGGTGAAGAATTGGCGTCACGCAAGGCGGCACGGTGCCGGCGGCGCGAAGTCTCGCCGCGCCCGCTAGGTTTCGA
>JAKSDN010000293.1 GCA_022360075.1 Kiloniellales bacterium
GCGGTGCTCCAGGAGATAGGCGTCCGGCACGTCGGGCCGCGTGCGGCTGTGGGCGGCGATCTCTTCCTTGGTGAACCAGCCGTCGACCGGCTCGCTGTAGGGCGCGACGAAGAGGAAATGCTCGTCGAGCGAGGCCAGCACCCGGCCCTGCTCGTCCGTCAGACGGGCGGCCTTGGCCTCCCAGGACTGCGGTACGATCCAGTCCTCGCATTCCAGGCCCGAGGGGTATTCGTGGATCACCAGCCCCGGCAGCTCCTCGGCGAGCCGCGCCATTGCGCGGTCGAGGTCCGGCGAGACCATCAGGCCTTTGATCGGGAAGAGCTCCCGGATCAGGTCCAGGACGGCCTCGGCCCTGTCCCGGGGCGCCCAGTCGGCGCGTCGAGCCGCAAGCGGCTCGGATCGTGCGAGCTGAGACGACATGGATCTCACACTCCTCTCAGGCCTCGGCCTGAGCCGCGGCGGGTCGCTTGATGGCGCGGTGGAAGGCCGGGTCGAGGAACAGCAGGGTCGCCAGCTCGTCGGACAGCGCGCTGGTGCTCCAGATAGCCCGGTAGCGCAGGGATTCCAAGGCCATCTCTCGGATCAGCGCTTCCGGGCTGGTGATCTCGTAGGGACGGATCCACTTTGCCAGGCTGTCCTCCGGGACGCGGGGCGGGTCGAAGACCAGCGCCTCGGGGATCTCCGGCGTCACCTCGACCGTGGGCTCGTAGCCGAAGATGCCCATCTCCGGCAGGCAGAGGTGCTCGATGTAGGCGATCTCTCGGGGCTCGAGCGCGCGCTTCCACTTGTCGGCGGAGGCGCGGTTAAAGGCATAGACGTTCTCGAAATGCGAGGAATTGCCGCCCCACTGGCCGCCGCCCGTGTCCCGAAAGGTGCGCGCGTCGGCCATGGCCGGGTCCGGATCGATGCCGAGAAAGGCCGCGATCTTCTCCGCCCAGTCTTCGGGCTCCGCGATCAGGTCCTCGTAGCGGATCATCAGAAGGCGGTCGCGCCAGCTCGGATTTTGGCCGGCGAGCCAGGTGAAGACCGCGAGCTTGCGCCACTGGCGGATCAGGAACAGCCAGGGGTACTTGTCGGGGCGCGCGTTCTTGGACGCGCAGACCGCGCGCGGATCGCGCAGGATGTGGATCACCCGAGCGTCCGGCAATGCATCCAGGACGTGGCCGGCGAACTCGTCGGTCCAGGCCGTCTTGAAGGCGGCCACTTTGCTCTCCGCGGAACCGTAGGACTCTCGCACGATCGAGAAGGCCGAACGCAGGACATCGGTGAAGGTCTCACCTTCGAGCGCATCGGCGCGCGCCGCCACCTCGGGCGAAAACTCGGCCGCGTAGCCGCGCACGGCCTCGCGGAGCGAAGCCAGCGTGCCGGAATCGATCTCGCGCGCGAAGCCGGCGCTTTGGACTGCCTGCATCAGGCGGCTGGACCGCTCATCGAAGTAGTAGTCGTCCAGCGGACGGTGGGGGTCGGGCGCATCGCCGACGAGGTCGCGCACGACGACGTTTCGGAAGGCCTTGAAGATCGGCAGATAGGGGTCGTTGGCGCAGC
>JAKSDN010000765.1 GCA_022360075.1 Kiloniellales bacterium
CATGCATTCCTTGTCGCCCTCCTGCGGCGGCAAGCCGAGACGCCGGCGCACGTCCAGAGCGGTGACGATCCGGCCACGCAGGTTGAGCGAGCCTGCGATCTCCGGCGGCGCCAGGGGAATGCGCGTGATTCGGTGCGCCGAAAGCACGTCCTGGACCTTCAGAACCTCGATGCCGAACAATTGGCCTGCGATCACGAAGGTGACGAAATCCTGGGTATCGCTGTAGGGATCGGTGGCGGAATGCTCGGCGGAGGCCGCAGTGTTTTCCATCGTCTGGTTCTCGCTCATGCCGCACCTCGCATGTCCGAAAGCGTCTCGTTGATCGAATGGAGCAGACCGTCGCGGTCCATCTTCGCGACATAGTCATTGAAGCCGGCGCTTCGTCCGCGATCGAGATCCTGCGGGCGCGTGTGCGACGACAGGGCGACCATGGGAACCGAGCTCCAGCGGGTCTGATTGCGCACGCGCTCGGCGAACTCGAAGCCCGTCATGCCGGGCATCTCGATGTCCGAGATGATCACGTCGAAGTCCTCGCCCGCCTCGCAGAGCTCGAGCGCCTGATCCGCACCTTCCACGGTCACGACCTCGTAGCCGGCGACCGAGAGCAAGGGAGAGAGCAGATGGCGGAAGAAGGGACTGTCGTCGACCAATAGCAGGCGCTTGCCGGCCGCGTCATCCATGGCCGCATCCTTGGTCCCGAACCACTCGCGGAAGGCCTGAGTGAGATAGTAGGCCGCGTCGATGATGTCGGTCGCCTTCTCGCCGACGACGGCACTGCCGATGAAGCCCGGCCGCTCGTCGCTCAGCTCGATCTTGAGCTGGTCCTCGACGATGTCGACGATCTCGTCGACCACGAGGCCCATCGTGTGCTGGCGGTCTGCGAAGACGAGGACCGGCTGGCGCCCCTCGGTTTCGAGCGAGACGCGGCCTTCCATGAGCACCAAGGGCATGAGCTGGCCGCGATACTGCACGACGTGCCGCCCGTTGGATTGCTCGACCTCGGCCAGGTCGACCTCCTCGAGCCGCGCCACCAGGGACAGCGGTACCGCCTTCGGCGATTCGCCGCCAGCCCTGAAGACCAGCAGCGCGACCCGATCCTGATCCTGCGCAGCCCGGCGTTCCGCATCGGCGGCCGCCGATCCCTCGGTCACGCTGATCTCGCCGGTCGCCGCCGCGATGCCGTTCGGATCCAGGATCATGACGACGCTGCCGTCGCCGAGGATCGTGTTGCCCGAGAAGAGTGAGATGTCGCGCAGGATCGGCGCGACCGGCTTGACCACGATCTCCTCGGTATCGAAGACGCGGTCGACAATGATGCCGAAGTTGTAGGTCCCGACCTGGGCGACGACGATGAAGCCGTCGGCCTTGGGCGTGGATTTCGTGTCGACGCTGACGTTCTCGGCCTCGGCTTCCTCGGCTTCGCTCTTCTCCTCTTTGGCCTCGGGCCCTTTCAAGCCCAGCAGGTCGCGGAGATTGACCAGCGGGAGCAGCCGATTGCGCAGCCGCAGGACCGGCGTGTCGTTGATCCGCTCGATCGTGTGCTCGGAGTTCGCCGAGGCCCGCACCAGCTCGATGACCGAGAGCTGCGGAATGGCGAAGCGCTCGCCGCCGCACTCGACGATCAGCGCGGAGACGATGGCCAGCGTGAGCGGGATCTTGATCACGAAGCGCGAGCCCTTGCCCTCGGTCGAGGTGAGCTCGATCGTCCCGCCGATCTTCTCGATGTTCGTGCGCACGACGTCCATGCCGACACCGCGGCCGGATACGGCGGTCACCTGCGCCGCGGTCGAGAAGCCCGGCTTGAAGATGAACTGCTGGATCTGCTGATCGTTCATGCCTTCCAGCTCGGCCTCGTTGGCCAGGCCGTTCGCCACCACCTTTTCCTTGATCTTCGAGATCGGCAGGCCTTTGCCGTCGTCGTTGATCTCGATGATGATGTGACCGCCCTCGTGAAAGGCGTTCAGCGTTACCGTGCCGACCTCCGACTTGCCGGCCGCCACCCGTTCGGCGGGCGTCTCCAGGCCATGGTCGGCCGAGTTGCGCACCATGTGGGTCAAGGGGTCCTTGATCAGCTCGAGCACCTGACGGTCGAGCTCGGTGTCGGCGCCCTTCATGACCAGGTCGATCTTCTTGTTGAGCTCGATAGACAGGTCGCGAATGATCCGCGGCAGCTTGGCCCAGGCATTGCCGATCGGCTGCATGCGGGTCTGCATGACGCCGTCCTGAAGCTCGGAGACGACGTGGTTGAGCTGCTGCAGCGGCGCGGCGAAGTCGCTTTCCTTCTGGGTCCGCAGGATCTGCAGGAGCTGGTTGCGCGTCAGCACCAACTCCGAGACCATGGTCATGAGGTTCTCGAGAACATCGACGCTGACACGGATCGACTGGTTCGCCACAGAGGACTCGCGCGGCAGCTCCTCCGCACCGGCTTTGGGCTTCGGCGCCGGCTTCGGGGCGCTCGCCGGCTTGGGCGCGGCTGCCTCCGGCGCGGGCACAGGCTCGGGCTGCGGGGCCGGCGCCTCGGCAGCGGGGGCCTCGGGCTCGCTCTCGGCGACAGGCGCCGGCGCCTCGACGGCGGCTTCCTCGACCGCCTCGACAGGCTCAACCGGCTCTTCGGGTGCCGCTGGCGCTTCCTCGGCGGGCGCTTCGGCTTCAGGCTCGGGCTGCGGCTCGGCCGGCTCCGCATCGGCGGCTTCGGCCACCGCCGGCGCGCTAGCCTCGGCCGGTGCTGCTTCGGCGGCTTCCGCAGACGCGCCGCCTTGGCCTTCGGCGGCCGCGTTGAGACGCTCGATCAGATCCGTGTCGTTGCCCTCGGGCTCGGCCTCGGTCGCTTCGAGCTCGCCGAGGATGTCGCGAATGCGGTCCAGGGATTCCAAGATCAGCGACACCTCGTGCGGCGTCGTGACGAGCTCGCCTTCGCGAAGCTTGCCCAGGATGTTCTCGCCGGCATGGGCCACGGACTCAAGCCGGGGAAGACCAAGGAAACCGCAGGTCCCCTTGATCGTGTGCATCAGGCGGAAGATGTTGCTCAGAAGGTCGGGATCGTTCGGATTCTGCTCGAGCTTGACCAGCTCGACATCGAGAGTCTCGAGGCTCTCGTTCGTCTCCGTCAGGAATTCGCTTAGAAGATCGTCCATGGCCGCTGCCCCATCGATGAGTGCCTAACCCCGGCTCTAACCTCGGATTGCTTGTGATTAACCAAGGTCAGGGAATCGCTTGGGCACGGTCGCAAAAAGAGATTAAGAACCAGTTACCTGAGCGGACTAGGCCGAATACCTCCCGGTCTAAGACACGCGTTCGTGGCAGTCTCAGGCCGACCAACAAGCTCTCGCCTCAGCCTCTTCGGGCCTTACTATGGGTTGCGAGCGCATCGCATTTGCAGTAGGGCCTAACGACCGCTAAGGCTTGGCACGATTCAAGCCGCTCGGGCGTGCCGCGCGGACGCGGTGCGAGGGAGCAGTCGTGACGACGGTGCAGGAACCGACTTTGGCGAGCCCGGCCGCCGAGATCCCGCTGCGGGAGCGCCCGGCGGGCGAGCGCGCGGGCCGCAG
>JAKSDN010000128.1 GCA_022360075.1 Kiloniellales bacterium
ACGTCCGAGGGGCGGAGAGCGGCGCCTGACGGTCGCTGCTCTTGGCTTTTGGCGGGCGTCGAGAACGCTTGACGGTGGCCAACACCGTCGGCGCGTCCTCTCCTACCCAAAAGCCAAGACCAGCGATCACACGTATCATCCTCTCGCGATAGTGGGTACTAGGGGGGCGGCGTGGCGGTGATCGAGAGAATCCCTGTCTCCCCGGTGGTCAGGCTGAAGCGCTGCTGCTTATCGCCGGCGGTGATGTTCGACAGGATGTTCACCTCGCCGGTGTTCGGGGGGAAAGTGCCGGTGTTCACTGCGGTGATGGAGATCTCGATCGGGCCTGCCTGAACGTTCGGCGCGAAGAGATCGGCCATGGCCGGCCCCGACAGCGTGACGTTGATTGGACCGAGCTGCAGGCCGTTCTGGTCGGTGACGCGCAGCGTGATGATGTCACCGTCCACCGTGGCGAAATCGAAGACCTCGAAGAGCAACGGCAGCTCCAGCGTGATGTCGGTGAACCCGCCGGTCGAGCCGCTGCCGGTCAGCAGCCCCGGCATCTGCTGTATCTGCTGGGTGAGACCGATCAGCGTGCCGTTGGCGATTGCCTCGCCGACAGCCGGGTCGATGTTGAACTCGCGCACCAGCTTGCCGGAGAGCTGCTCCACCAACTGCTCGCGCATGTCCTCGTCCAGCAGCAGCCGTGCGTCGAGCCCCTGCAGATCGGCGACGATGCTCTGGCTCAGCCCGCCAAAGACATCGTCGGGATTGGCCCCCGGCAGGCCATTGGTCGAAGGAAATTTCTGGGTCCAGCTCTGCACGCTGTCCGGGTTGATCCCGTTCTCATACATCCAGGAATGGTCGAACTGCGAGATCGGGCCCTGCGAGCGCTCGTTGATCCAGCGGTTGTCGAAGGGCGACATGGTCCCGTTCGACTGCTCGTAGATCCAGCGCTGGTCGAATTGCGACTGCGGGCCGAAGGCATTGTAGATCGCCGCGCCCTGTGGTGAGCGCCCGGCGAAGTAGTAGGCGCTGCGGCTGATGTAGTCCGAGATCCCGAGCCCGAGCGAGCCCAGCGCGCAGGGCGAGAAGCACTGCAGCCCCGTCTGCCGTTGATAGAGCGACTGGTTGAGCTGCTCCATTTCCTCCAGTTGGCGAAGCAAGCTGTCGACCCGGTTGAGCTCGCGCTGAGTATCCGTGTAGACGCCCTCCAGAACGCCCAGGCGGTCGTTGAGCAGATCGATCATCGCGGTATGACCGCTCTCGCCGGCCAGCGTCGGATCGGAGTAGTCTTGACCGGAATCGAAAAGGCCAGAGCCCGCCTGCTCCTCGAGCGTCGTGACGATCTTCCCGACATTGACCTTCGCCCGGGAGAGCTTCGGGCGCAGGATTTGCTGCTCCTGTTGCACCGAGGCGCGGTAGCGGGCCAGATTCTCCTTTACGTCCTGGAATGCGGCACTGTCGAATTCCGGCGCACCACCGTCGACGACGCTCGAGAGGCTGTCATGAATCCGAAAGAGACCGTCCTCGATCCGCGACTGGGCATTCTGCCGTTCGGGCCGGGCGCTATCGAGAAACGCGACATATTCCTTCGTCCCGTCGCGCTCGAGCGCCCAGTAGAAATCCGCGCCGACGAGATAGGTGCCGGTCGGATTGTCGACGAGCTGGGTCTCGCCCATTTTCTCCCACGGCTGGTCCAGATCGACGAGGATCCTTCCCTCAGGCGTAGAGTCAATCTGGGCGATGATATCGAGAGGGGTCATCCCGCTGCCGCGTTCGACGGAGCCGTAGAGCATCCGGCGTTCGACCGAAACGGTGTCGAAGGTGTCGGCCGAGGCGATATCGCTCTCGGTCGCATAGGTGGCCCATTCCTCCGGCTTGAAGCCGCGCGGACTGTAGCCGCCCGACTTTCCGGCCTCCCCTTGCGTGAAGAGGTAGATCTCGCGCAGCCCCCGCTCGACCGCGGTGCCCTGTCCGCGGTTCGGGTTGTAGCCTGGGGCGTTGTTGAAGACGCTTTGCTTGTTGAGCGGGCCGACCTTCGCCTTCAGCGCTTCGTCGGACTGGCCCGCGAAAGGATCGTTGTAGCTCAGGAGCCCCTGGTCCGGCTGGTAGTCCGGATCCTGGTAGTGCTGCGTATCATAGCCCGCTGGCGCGCCGCCGCCTTGTGCAGAGAGCACGTCCGGCACGTCGGCTGGAGCGTTCGTAGCGATGCCGGCGGCCAGAATACCCACGCTGCCGAGAAGCAGGCCGCGTCGCAGGAAGATCGCCATGTCAGTCAATCCAGCTGCCCGAGATCGACGGCGACGACGTCGTTCAACCTCGGCGCGGCACTGTCCGAGACGTCGAGATCGGCAAAGATCAGCCAGTTGCCCGAATAGGGCGAGCCGAAGGCCATCATCATGCCGCCCGCGTGGCGGTAGATGCCGCGCAGCTCGAAGGTCCGCCGCGCCGGCGTGCTGAGCGTGCCGATGCGCTGGAGCGGCATGGCGTGCTCGGCCGCCGGCCTATCCGTCATGCGCGCCAGACCGTCACCGTCGCCCTTGGCGATATAGGCGAGGATCTGCCGACCGATCGCAGCATAGGCGGGATCGTCGAGAAAGCTCCGCACCGCGACGTCGGTCAGCGCCAGCCGCTCCGCGACCGTCGCCCGGCCGTCCGCCGGCAGAGCCTGTCCTCCCGCCGCCTCGTCGAGCGGCGGCCATGCCCGCTCGAAGGCGGCGATGTTCGCGGCACTGGCCAGCGCCAGCGCGGACGGCATCGCCAGATCCCGCCGCAGCAGCCAGGGCGGGCGCACGCCGCGTCCCTCGGCCGGGACCGGCGCCAGGCCCGCGCCCGGAAATGCGCTCACCGCCGCCAGCGCCAGCCCGCCGCCGGCGGAGCGCTCGAAGTCCACGACGACCCAGCCGTCGACCAGCGGGTTGTAGTAGCCCGCCCGCGGCCGCTCGGCCATGGCGTGGCCGAGCGTGGCGATGCTGCCGCGGAAGAAGCCGCGCCAGAGCCCCACATCGTCGCCGATCAGCCCGGCGAGCACCGCGCGTTCGGGCGCGCTGAGGGCCTGCAACAACGCTTCGGGCCGGCCGGCCATCCAGGTGCGCAGGTTCATCGCGGCCTCGACCACCGCGTTCAGGCGCAGCCGCGAGCCGTTCGGCGCCTGGCCGGCGGTGCGCGCGGCAAAGCGCTCGACGGCGGCGCGGTCGAGCCGATCGAGCGGCCCGTTCGGGTCGGCTGCTCGGTCGCTTGCATGGACCGGTGCGGCGAGCGCGAGCGAAAGCACCAGGACGGCCGATCTCATGAGCCGGTCTCCGGGGTGATCTCGCCGATGAAGGCCATGCCGTGCTCCTCGCGCATGGCAATGCGGAACTGTCGTCCCTCGGGCGTGCGGGCGATGAAGCCGTCCTCGGGGGCGCTGTCGGCGAGATCGGCGCGCGCGAGGGCCCGGCCGAGCGGGCTGGCGATCAGCGCGTGCGCCATGTCGTTGCGGACCGTCAACCAGCCGGTGGGCGTGCGGTCGTCCGGCTCGAACAGGCTCGGCGCCATCAGATCGCGCACGGTGGCGACATCGCCCGTCCTCATGCCCTCGAGAAAGCGCTCGGCGGCAAGCTGGGCCAGCGTCTCGGTGTCGCCGTCCGCGGCATGGCGCAGCGTAATCACGACCGGACGCAGCAGCATGTCGCGGCGGACCGCCTCGAGCAGCGGCGGCAGCGGCGCCTGCGGATTCGAGCCGCTGCGCCGCAGCACGCCCCAGTAGATCTCCTCGCGCTGTGCGCTCGCCGCCGCCGCGAGGCGCGCCCGGGTCGCCGGGGCGAGCGCCAGGCTGGAGGAGGCCAAGAAGCGGTCGATGTCGAAGGTGCTGACGCGTGGCGCGCCGGGGCCGATCGGCCAGACCGCGACCTTGCCGACCGCAAGGGCGTCGCCGCTGTTCGCGACGGCCGCGCGTCCGCTCAACAGCGCGGCGATGCGGAACTCGCTCGACAACGAGAGGTAGACGACCGTGTCCTCCGCCGCTGTGATCTCGGCATCCAAGAGACGCAGCGTCTCGCCGGCCGAGAGTCTCGCCAGGACACCGCTCTGGGACAGGGTATCGAGCAGGCGGTCCGGCAGCACGGCGCTTCCGACGTCGGTGCGCACCAGCTCTACCGCGAAGGCGGATGGCGCCGTCAATACCCATGCCGCGGCGAGCGCCAGCAGCAGGCGCCGAAGACCCCTTCGCGTTGCCTCCAGCAGCCCGCATGGACCGGTAACAGCATTTCCAGAGGTGGCCCTGCGGACGCGGCCTCTACACGCATACGTAGCGACCTCGAGAGCCGAGGCAAACATATTTCACCATCCCCCATACCTACCCCGGTCAAAGGCTTACACTGTACGGTGGCGGAGTCATCCCCCAGTTGGGTGATGGCCGCGTCGGACGGTAAAAGTAAGCTATGTGTCTAGGCATTCGGTGATCTAGCGATGACGAAACGACTAAGAGACAAGATTGCCTCGATATTCTCGGTCCTTCCCGATCCGGATGCGCGCGATGCGATCCGCGAGACCCTCAAGACCTTCCGGCTCAGCAAGAATGCCACGGTCTCCAATGTGAAATGGGCGGATTTCACGAACGCGGGCAGCTTTCTTCGCGGCGGTTTGGCGAGCACGTCGGGGCTTTCCGTGCACTTGGTGGCGTCGGCGGAGGAAGACGCCGATCTTGCCGCGATGGCGGCGCAGGTACGCGATGGAGGCATCGAGGCCGGTCGGATCATGCGCGACCGTGACGCGGACCGCTTCTTCTGGTTCGTGCCGGCCATGAGTTCGGCGATGGACGAACTGCCTCACCAGCACCTCAAAGGGATTGTCGTCAGTGAGGCGTTGTTCGGCGACGTCGTGCAGTACTTCAATCCGGGCCGCCCCCTGACACCGGCCGAGAAGCGCATCGCCTATCAGATCACGGCCGGACTGAGCTTGCGCGAGGCGGCGGCATTGGACGCCACCTCCATCGAAACCAAGCGCAGCCAGATCAAGAGTGCCTGCGCCAAGATGCAGTGCGCCGGCCAGACGGACCTCGTGCGCACGCTCGTCGGTCAGATGTTCCATCTCGTGGCGATCTCGGATGCGGAGACGGCCCAGACCGGGACAGTCGAGCGCTTCATCGCGCGCCACTTCGCTTCGGATGTGAGCTTGAACGTCGAGCGACTGCCGAACGGGCACCTGATTCCCTATTTCGAGGCGGGTCCCGCCGACGGGACGCCGCTCCTGATCGTGCACGGCATGATGTTTGGCGCGATCCTGCAGGGATTGAACGCGCAGACGGCGCGGCTTGGCCTGCGCGCCATCATGCCGGTGAGGCCGGGATACCTGCAGTCGTTTTCAATCGGCAGCCACTATGCGGAGGGCGGCCTGGTCGATAGGACGATCTCCGATCTCGCCGTCTTCGCCGCGCTCAAGTTTGATGGGCCTGTCGCGGTCCTCGGCCAATCGCTGGGCGCCGGTTTGGCGCTCAACCTGGCGCGGGCCTATCCGCAGTTGGTCTCGTCGCTGATGCTGGTCTCGACCAATCTCACGCAGACGCTGCCGACGTCCGAGAATTTCGCCGGCCACCTCTACACCGGGATGCGCGAGCTGAGCGACTATCCGGGCCTCAGCCGCCTGGTGACCTGGCAGTTCCGCAAGCACTACGCCGACCCGAAGTCATGCCACGACATTCTGGCCAATCTGTTTGCCGCTTGCGAGAACGATTTGCGCGTGCTCCGCGGCGACGATGGCCGGCCCGCGGTCGAGACCTGGTTCTCTGACATCTACGCAAGCTCGGTCACCGGCATCGCCGAGGACTTCCACTTCACGATGGAGCGCCTGCCCGGCGACACGCGGCCCCTGAGTGCGCCAATCACCTTTGTGCATGGCGAGCACGACCCGCTCACCCGCATCGCCGAGATCCGGCGCCTCGCAGCAACGCTGAGCGGTGCGTCTGTCGTCGAGCTGCCGGACGCCGGCCATTTCGCCATCGCCTCGCACCCCGAAACAGCCTGGGATGCGATTGCGGCCAGCATCCATCGCCGGTCCGACGCTTGCCAGCCTGAGCTCCCTCGCGTTTAGGCACCAACGGCCTTTGTTTGGCCGTATCGGCAGAGCCGCCAGCGTCGTGCGTTGTCATGCGGCTCTTCAGATCCGTGGTAAAGCCCACGTACCTCTGATCGGAGAACGACTCGCTCTGCATGAGGTAGACGTAGAACATGCGCTGTTCTCGAGAAGGCCCGCTCTGATCTCGCCCCAACTGGCTTGCTGGCGGGCCATGCGCGACGAAAATGCGAACTATTCCTTCGCCATTGCCATACGATAACGGGACCGTTCATGCGCTGCACCACTCAGCCTTACGAACTAGTACGCAAGAGCATTGCGCCGGCACACTGATTGTGAACCTTCCGTGGACTTGTCGTTTATGGCGGCTTTGAGCTCATCAGCAACATTCGAACAGGATGCAGCAAGAGGCACAGCTTTGCAGGCGCAGCGGCAATGCTTTCACAATGCGGGCATCCAACCTAGTGTCCAAGAGCGTAAGGAACGCACCTCAAAGCACTGGACACTTCTGTCCTCAGCTATGGGTTCGCCAAGCGTTGAGAGACCTGATGAGCAACACCTTCAGATACGACAAGAC
>JAKSDN010001214.1 GCA_022360075.1 Kiloniellales bacterium
AATTGGTCGCCCAGGTTCTTGCGCATCCAGGCGACCTGCTCGACCGGCACGTCGTTGTTGGAGTGGATCTCGCCGGCCTGGAAGCGGCGCAGCGCGGCCGAGCGGTCCTCCGTGGGATAGAAGTAGACCGTGTCGATCTGCACGCTGTCGGCGGCGTGGAAGTTCGGGTTCTTGACGACCTTGACGTGGTCGTTCGGCACCGCTTCGGCGAGTGTGTAGGCGCCATTGCTGACCATGGTGCCGGGCCGCACGAACTCCGCACCGTGCTGCGCGACGCTCGGCGGATGGACGGGCAGGCCGGTCTGGTGGGTCAGCAGCTCGAGCATGTAGGGCGTGGCGGCCTCGAGCGTGATCTCCAGCGTGCGTTCGTCGACCGCGCGCACGCCCAGCGCGTCCGGCGCCAGCTCGCCCTTGTTGATCTTCTCGGCGTTCTTGATGGGGTAGAGGATGTTGGCGTACTTCGCCCCGGTGTCCGGGGTCATGATCCGGCGCCAGGAGAACACGAAGTCGCCCGCTGTCACAGGATCACCGTTCGACCATCTGGCATTGTCGCGCAGCTTGAACAGGTAGGTCTTGCCGTCTTCGCTGATGCTCCAGCTCTCGGCGACACCGGGGATCACTTCGGCGCTGGCGCTGTGGACCACCAGCCCTTCGTAGAGGTCGCGCAGGATGTTGGACTCGTAGATCGTCGAGGTCTTGTGCTGATCCAGGGTCTCGGGATCGGCGGTGTTGCCGCGGTGGTAGACCATCTCGGCCAGGGCCGGATGGCCGCTCGCCAGCAATCCTGCAAGGGCCGCGCCCGCGACGAGTTTGCGCACTGTCGACATCGTAAAGCTGCTCCCTCTGATTGTGGTTATGCCGAGAGATCGGCCTCGGTCGTTGACGGAGAGCGTAAAGGACGCTTCGGCCCGGACGCAACCGGACTTGACCTTCCAGTGACTGGAAACTCTATCTAACGCTTGCGGGCGTTCGCCGTCCGCAGTTTTGAAGGATCTCGTTCATGGAGTTGCGCGTGACGGCCGATCCCGGCGGGGCGGAGACGCCGCTGGAAACTCCAGCGTGCTGCAACGGGCCTGGAGCGCCGAAGGCGCCGCCGTCGCGGCCGCCGGCGGTCGCTGACGGCTATATCTGCCCCATGTGCCCGGACGTCTGGAGCGAGACTCCCGCGGCCTGTCCGCAATGCGGCATGGCGCTGGAGCCGGCCGGCTTTGCGGCAGAGGCCGAGGACAATCCGGAGTTGCGCGACATGGGCCGGCGCTTCTGGCTCGGGGCGGTCCTGACGCTGCCGGTCGTGTTCCTGGCCATGGGCGAGATGATGCCCTGGTTGGCCGCGTGGCTCGACAAGCCATGGAATGCCTGGGCCCAGCTACTGCTCGCCACGCCGGTGGTGCTCTGGGCCGGTGCTCCCTTCTTCCGGCGCGGCTGGACCTCGCTTGCGACGCGCAACCTCAACATGTTCACCCTGATCGCGCTCGGCACCGGCGCGGCCTACGCCTACAGTCTGGCCGCCGTCTTGGCGCCGGGCCTCTTTCCCGCCGGCTTTCGCGGCGAGTCGGGCAAGCTCGGCCTCTATTTCGAGGCGGCGGCCGTGATCATCGTCCTGGTTCTGCTCGGCCAGGTGCTCGAGCTGCGCGCCCGCGAAGGCACGCGCGGGGCGATCAAGGCCCTGCTCGACCTGGCACCGAAGACGGCCCGGCGCCTCACCGAGGCCGGCGCCGACGAGGCGGTCCCGCTCGAACGGGTCGCCGTCGGAGACCGCCTGCGGGTGCGGCCGGGCGAGGCGGTGCCGGTCGATGGCGTGCTGCTCGAGGGCCGCAGCAGCCTCGATGAGTCGATGATCACCGGCGAGCCGATCCCGGTCGAGAAGACGCCCGGCGACAAGCTGATCGGCGGCACCCTGAACGGCAGCGGCGGCTTCGTGATGTGCGCCGAGTCCGTCGGCGGCGAGACCATGCTCGCGCGGATCGTGCAGATGGTCGCCGAGGCGCAGCGCAGCCGCGCGCCGATCCAGCGCATCGCCGATCGGGTGGCCGGCCTGTTCGTGCCGGCCGTGATGGCCGTGGCCGTCGCCGCTTTCCTAACCTGGGCGCTCTGGGGACCGGCGCCGGCCTTGGGCTACGCGCTGCTCGCGGCCGTCTCGGTCTTGATCATCGCCTGTCCTTGCGCGCTCGGCCTGGCGACGCCGATGTCGATCATGGTCGGGATGGGCCGCGGCGCCGAGTCCGGGGTTCTGATCAAGAATGCCGAGGCGCTGGAGCGCCTCGAGACCGTCGATACGCTCGTCGTCGACAAGACCGGCACCTTGACGGAGGGCCGGCCACGCCTGACGCGAGTGCGGCTCGCCGACGGGTTGGACGAGTCGGAGACCCTGCGGCGCGCCGCCAGCCTGGAGCGGGCGAGCGAGCATCCTTTGGCCGAAGCGATCGTCGCCGCCGCGCAAGAGCGCGATCTCGCACTCGAAGAGGTCACGGCGTTCGGATCGATCACGGGGGAGGGAATCGTCGGCCAGGTCGGGGGCGTGCAGACCGCTCTCGGCAACGATCGACTCATGGCCCGCCTGGGCGTGGCGGTAAAGGCCTTCGAGGCTGAGGCGGAGCGCATGCGTGCCGACGGCGCCACGGTGCTGTTCATGGCGCTCGATGGACGCGCTGCCGGGCTGCTCGGGGTCACCGATCCGATCAAGGATCATGCGGCTGAAACTCTTCAAGCGTTGCGGGCCGAAGGCCTGAGCCTCGTCATGCTGACTGGCGACAACCGCGTCACCGCCCAGGCCGTCGCCCGCAGGCTGGGCCTCGACTCGGTCGAGGCCGAGCTCTTGCCGGAGCGCAAGAACGAGGTGGTACGCCGGCTTCAGGCCGAGGGCCGCGTCGTCGCCATGGCGGGCGACGGGATCAACGACGCCCCGGCGCTCGCCCAGGCCGATGTGGGCATCGCCATGGCCAGCGGCACGGACGTCGCGATCGAAAGCGCCGACGTCACGCTGGTCGGCGGCGACCTGCGCGGCATCCTCAAGGCCAGGCGCCTGAGCCGCGCGACCATGCGGAACATCCGCCAGAACCTGTTTTTCGCCTTTGCCTACAACAGTCTCGGCGTGCCGATCGCCGCGGGCCTGCTCTATCCCGTCTTCGGCCTGCTGCTCAGCCCGATGATCGCCGCGGCCGCCATGAGCCTGAGCTCGGTCTCGGTGATCGGCAACGCCTTGCGCCTGCGGGGGATGCGGCTTTGAGGAGGCGGTGATGAACATCGGCGAAGCGGAAAGGCGCTGCGGCCTGCCGGCCAAGACGATCCGCTACTACGAGGAGATCGGCCTGGTCGTGCCGGAGCGCCGCGACAACGGCTACCGGGACTACGACGAGCCCGGCGTGCGCAAGCTGCAGTTCCTGCAGCGTGCCCGCAGCCTCGGCTTCTCGGTCCAGGACTGTCGGGCGCTGCTATCGCTCTACGACGATCGCAAGCGCGCCAGCGCCGACGTGAAGGCGATCGCGGAGGCGCACCTCGAGCGGATCGAGCGGAAGATCGACGAGCTCGACAGCCTGCGCCGCGCCCTGCAACACTTGGTCACCGCCTGCCACGGTGACGAAAGGCCGGACTGCCCGATCATCGACGAATTAGCCGGCGAAGAACGTTAGTTCCCAGCTCGGAGCTCCAGCCTGGTGCACCAACTCAATCGAAAGCCTATTGCAAATGAGACTGACTCTCAATAACTACAAAGCAGCCGAAAGGGCGGTCGCGGCGACCAGGCTTGAGGAGATTTGCGATGCGATGGTTGTGGAAGGTTCTTTGGATGTTTGTGTGCGTCTTGGCCCCGACGTCGGCCGCCTTCGCGCATCACGCTTTGCCCGACAGTTCGGGATTTCTACATATCGTCGCCGGTGCTGATCATTTCGCGGGATTTTTCATCATGGGCGCGTTGGGCGGGCTCTACGCGCATCTCTTCGGCGGCTGGCGCTACATCTGCGGCGCTATATTGGCCTTCGTTCTGCTGGCGAGTCATTCGCACATGCCGTTGTGGACCGGGACCGGCCTTTTGTTCGCGATGGGCTTCTCAAGTGCTGGCCTCCTGATCGCCGTCGCGGCCGCGCGCCTCACCATCGCGCTTGTCGAGAAGCTGGGCTTGCGCCGGCCGCGCGCCGAGCAGGATTGAACCGTCACCTGATCGCCACGGTGCGCCTCTTGGCTTGCCACTCCTCGGCTTGCCGATGACGGCGGCCTGGTCTCTCCAGAACTCCTCTTCCCCAGTTCGAATCGGAGCCTCGCCCTAATGCTGTTCAGTCTGGTTCGCGCCTTCGACACCGTTTCGGCTGTCCCGACCGTGGACGCCCATTGCGACATCCCTTGCAAGATTTACGATCCGTCGCCAGCTCAAATCGCGGCGTTATCCGTGGTGCGGCTCATGGACATCATGGTTGAAGCGATAAAGGGCGACGATGCCCGTTCGTTGGAGGTCCAAAACACGATCGCGCGTTGCGTCCTCCGCAAGGAGGAAGAGGCGGAGAAGGTGAAGCAAGAAGCGCGGATCATCTGGGGTGACTACTTCAAGACCCCGCATATCGACGCCTTTCCCGAGATCCACGAACTGGTGCATCGGATCATGCAGAAGGCCAGCGCCTGCAAGCAGGGTACATCCCGCGCCGACGGGGAGGCGCTGGTCGAGCTGATGAACCGCTTCGCTGAGGTCTTCTGGCAGACGAAGGAGATCAAGACGGTCCGCCATCCTTGCCCCTATCCGCCAAACCTGCCGACGGTCTATCCGGCGCTCTGATCGAGTGGCTTTTGCTTGGCGGCTGCTCCGAATCCGGGGCACCAGTATGGCGCCGTTGCTCAATAGCGGCGACTATGCCATCGCGAAAAGCCTGCGCCTCGAACACGACATCGCGGTCGGCGACATCGTCGAGATCGACCACCCTGATCTCGGGCCGATCGTCAAACGCATAAGTGAGCTGCGGGCCGGCGACGTCCGGGTGCAGGGCCTGGCCTCGACCTCGATGGAGTCTGATCAACTCGGCCGGCTGCCGCGATCGAGTGTCAAGGCGCGATTGGTCTGGTGCGTTTCACCGAATGGGCTGTTTCGCATCCGAGAGGCCGGAGCGGAATCAAGCTGTTGCTGAAGGCAAGTCGGCCGAGCGTGACACGGCCGTGCTGTGCCGGGCTTGATCCGGCGACTCGGAAGGCCGCCGCTTCTTCGAGGAGAGCACGGCCGTGGGCCGTCCGACTATCGGCGCCTAATGGCATTGCCCAGCGCGCCGGCAAATGACATCGTGGCGCCGATTCTTGACCCAACGACAGGAGACCGCGATGACAGCCTTCGCCGGAAGCCGTTCCTTGGTTGACACACTCGTTCCCGAAGGTCGGGTCCAGCGTTATGTCTGGTACGTGGCTCTGGCGGTGTTGGGTACTTTCATCCTGACGGTTTCGGCGAAGATCAAGGTGCCCATGTGGCCCGTGGATGCATCGCTGCAGACCCTGGCGATTGCCGCCATCGCGGCGACCTACGGCATGCGCCTCGGCACGGCGACTGTCGTGCTTTACCTGCTTGAAGGGGCCTTCGGCATGCCGGTCTTCCAAGGCACGCCGGAACGCGGCATTGGCTTGGCCTACATGATGGGCTCGACCGGTGGCTATCTGGCCGGCTACGTCGCGATGGCGGCCATCATCGGCTGGGGCGCCGACCGGGGCTGGGACCGCAATCCCTTCAAGCTGTTTGGCGTCATGCTGGTCGCGGAAGTGGTCATGCTTGGTCTCGGCGCGTTGTGGCTCGCCCATTTGTTCGGCGCGGACAAGGCCTTTGCCTACGGGGTGGGGCCCTTCATCGTCACCGACCTGGTGAAGATCGCCATCGCCGCCTGCATCGTTCCCGCCCTGTGGCGCGTCTTGCGTCGGCTACGCGTCTGAGTCGTCGCCCTGTCGAGGCGTTTGAGAGCCGCCAAGAAAGTGCTGGAAATCAACGGCTTATCCTAGCTGTCGCGAAAAGCCTGCGTTCCGTCGGGAGCGCGGTACAGGCCCTGCCGGAAACCCGGCTGTAACGCGGCCGCGCTTGCCCGGTGATGGCTCGCGTGACAGGATCGTCCGGCATCAGGAGCCGCGGGCGACGGCGGCGGCTGCCGATCCTTTGCTCGAAGCCGCTTCGTGTGGACGGAAAGGCGAGCACGAGTTATCGGCGGAATAGGGAACAAAACATAAATCAACAGGTGAGCCAAATGCGTTTAATTGCCCTTTGCTTTGTGATTGCCGGGCTTTCGACGGCCGCCTTTGCCGGCCCTTACGACGGCAAGCGAATTCTCCACATCGATTCCTATCACCAAGGCAATACTTGGAACGACCGGATCGCCGCGGCGGTGGAGTCGACCCTGGAAGGCACCGGCATCGAGCTCAAGGTGATCCGCATGGACACCAAGCGCAACCCTTCGGAGGAGTTCAAGACCGCGGCGGCGCTGCGCGTGAAGGACCTGATTGCGGAGTTCAAGCCGGACGTCGTGACCGCAAGCGACGACAACGCCGCGAAGTACCTGATCATGCCTCACTACAAGGATGCCGCGCTGCCTTTCGTCTTCTGCGGCCTCAACTGGGATGCCTCGGTCTACGGCCTTCCCTTCTCCAACGTCACAGGCATGGTGGAGGTCTCGCCGATTCCGCAGATCATCCGGTTGCTGAAGGGCTATGCCAAGGGCGAGCGCATCGGTTACCTGACCGAAGACACGCTGACCAAGCGCAAGGAGCTCGACTACCACAGGAAGCTGTTCGGTATCGAGTACGACCAAGTCTATCTGGTCAGCACCTTCGAGGATTGGAAGGCGGCTTTCCTGCGCGCGCAGGAAGAGGTCGACATGCTGGTGATACTCGGCGTCGCGGCGCTCACGGACTTCGACAACGAGGCCGCCCGCGAGCTCGCCGAGAGCGAGACCAAGATCCCGACCGGCACCGACTTCGGCTGGCTGATGCACTTGAGCATGCTGGGTGTGGGCAAGGTGCCCGAGGAGCAAGGTCGTTGGGCCGCGCGTGCGGCGCTGAAGATCCTCGACGGCGTCGCGCCGAGCCAGATCCCGCTGACCTACAACAAGGAAGGCAAGCTCTTCTTCAACCGCAAGATCGCCGCGCGGCTCGGTGTCGTCGACTATCCGCCCCTCGCCGAGGTCGTGCCCTGATCTTCGCGAGGCAACGAGCGCCGTGACCTCCGGTCATGTTCTCGGCTGACCGATCCGGCTCGCTCACGCGGCGAACACTCTGGCGCGTCGCGGTCCGCATCGGCATCGTCGTGGCCATCGCCACGGTGGTCAGCTTCTGGCACGTCAGGTCCGGCTTGGAGAGCCAAGCCCTCGAGAAGCTCGTGCGCTTCGTCGAGGAGCGCCGGGCGCGCGAGAGCCATGTCTTCGTCATGGCCGGCGAGCACCTCGAGATCATTGAAAAGGCCTATCTTGAGCGTCTGGCCTCGATCGAGGCGCTGGATCCCCGACCACGCTTCGATGTGCTCTTCGAGACCCGCGCCGACGGGACCCTTCGTCTGCGCGAGCGTGTCTTCACGGACTCGGGCGTTTCCGGCTTCGTCGGCAAGCATGTCGAGGTCAGCGACGATCTGCGCCGCCGCCTGTTGGCCGCTTACGATGTGCTGCGGCAGTTCGGGCCCGGTTGGCAGCGCCGTTACGTGAACCTCTACGTGGTCACGCCGGAAAGCGCGGTCCTGATGTTCTGGCCCGACCAGCCCTGGGCGCTCGAGTCGAACGACTGGCAGATCCACGGCAAGCTCGCGCTCGCCGCCGGTTTGCAGGACGAGGTTCTGGTCGTCGGCGCGGACAACGCCGCGACCGGCAGCGAGGAGCGCTGGTCGGATCTCTACTTCGACTACGGCGTGAACGACTGGATGGTGTCGGCGACGCGGCCCATCGAGCACGACGGTCAGCCGATGCTCACGGTCGGGCAGGACGTGCTGCTTTCGGAGCTCTTCGCCCGCACCTTGAACAGCGAATCCGACGGCACCTACACGATGATCTTTCGCGAGGACGGCCGTCTGATCGCCCATCCGCGTTTCACCGAGGCGCTGCAGGCTCAGAGCGGCGCGCTGCTCATCCAGGAGGCCGGCGATCCCCAGCTTATCCGCACCTTCGAGCTGGCCAAGGCGCGTCAGCCGGGCGAGGTGGTCGTCGAGAACGCCGAAGACGGCGAGTTCCTGGCGGTGACTCGGCTCATGGGGCCGGGCTGGTTCCTGGTCACCGGATTCTCCAAGGCCGTGGTCGCGGAGCGTGCCTTCGAGACCGCACGCCTGATACTGCTGCTCGGCGCCGTGGCCTTGGTCGTCGAGATTGCCATCCTGTTCTGGGTCCTGCGCAATCAGGTCGCCCTGCCGCTGCGCGGCCTGCTGCGGGCGACGCGCCGCATCGCTTCGGGTCACTTCGACGCCAAGCTGTCGGTCGAGCGCAACGACGAGCTGGGTCAGCTCGCCCGCTCCTTCAACGCCATGGCGCAGGAGATCGAAAACCGGGAGGCCACGCTCGCTGAGCGAAGCGCCAAGCTCGGTGAGCTCAACGAGCAGCTCGCGCACGAGCTTGCCGAGCGCGAGCGCATGGAAGAGCAGGTCGCGCGCCAGCGCGACGCCCTGCATCAGAGCGAGAAGCTCAACGCGCTGGGCTCCCTGCTGGCCGGGGTCGCGCACGAGCTGAACAATCCGCTGTCGGTCGTGGTCGGCCGTACGATGATGCTCGAGGAGCGCTTCCGCGGCACGGCACAGGCGGACATGATCGCCAAGATCCGTGCCGCCGCGGAGCGCTGTGCGAAGATCGTCAAGACCTTCGTTGCCATGGCGCGACAGGAGCAGCCCTCGCGCCAGGCCACGTGCATTTCGGACGTGGTGCGCTCGACGCTCGACATCGTCGGCTACGGATTGCGGCGCGAGGCGATCGAGCTGGAGCTCGACGTGGAGGCGGGCTTGCCCGAGATCTCCGCCGACCCGAACCAGCTCGCGCAGGTCTTCACGAACCTGTTGGTCAACGCGCAGCAGGCCCTGGCCAGCCATCCGCAGCCTCGCATCGTGCGGATCTCGGGAAGCCTGGAGGAGGACGACAAGGAGTTGCTGATCCGGGTCGCCGACAACGGGCCGGGCATCCCATCCGATGTCGTCTCGCGGATCTTCGAGCCCTTCTACACCACCAAGCCGGTCGGCGAGGGCACCGGCCTCGGCCTCTCGGTCTGCCGCGGCCTGATCGAGGCCCACGGCGGCTCGATCGATGTGCATTTGCCGGCAAAAGGCGGCACGGAGTTCCGCATTCGGCTCCCGGTGGATCCGGCGGCCCGCGCCGCGCCGGCCGGACCGGCCCGGCGCATGGACCGTATCGGCGGCCATCATATCCTGGTCGTGGAGGACGAGCCTGAGATTGCCCGCATGCTGGCCGAGGTGCTGGAGGCGCTGGGCCACCGCGTGGAGATTGCCGAGAGCGGCCGGGTCGCGCTCAATCGCCTGACCGAGGTCGAGTTCGATCTGGTGGTGAGCGATCTGCGCATGCCCGACATCGACGGCACCCATCTGTTCCATGAGCTCAAGCTGCGCCATCCGCACCAGGCCTCGCGCATGGTCTTCGTCACGGGCGATTCGCTGAGCGGCGCTGCCGACCGCTTCCTGGCCGAGGCGGAACGCCCGGTGATCGAGAAGCCCTTCACGCCCGAAGAGGTACGCCGCGTGGTCGCCGAGCAACTGGAACGGCGGTGAGGCGAAACCGTTTCGGATCGGGCTTACGGCGCGCCGGATGCCTCGGCCTGGCTCTCTGCGCCCTGACGTGCCTGGCCGCGTCGGTCGAGGCCGCTGACGAGCCGGAAAGCCGCCACGGCCTTGGCCAGCGGATCGTTCGCGCGCTCGCGGTCCATGATAGAGAGCCCGAACGCATTCTCGTGGGCAACAAGGGCCAGCAGCCGGGTACGGCCCTGGTGTTCGAGAGCCGTGATGCCGGCCGAAGCTGGACGACCCTCAACGGCGGGCGCCCGCTGGCGCCCGAGGCGAGCGACGTGCAAGCCGTCGCCTACGGCCCGAAGGGGACAATTCTGGCCGGCACCTGGAAGCACGGGCTCTTCGTCTCGCGCGACGACGGCGCCAGCTTCACACCGCACGCTGGCTTTCCCAGCCAGGACGTGCGCGATATCGAACCCGTGCCGGACCGGCCGTCGATCCTCTACGCGGCGACAGGGCGCGACGGCGTGTTCAAGAGCGAGGATGGCGGCCGCAACTGGCGCGCGCTCGGGCCGGACAAGAGCTTCCTCTGGTCGCTGACGGTCATACCCGACGGCGGGACGGTCTTCGCCGCCTCGCCCGAGGCCAAGGTCTTTCGCAGCGAGGACGGCGGCGCTTCCTGGACGCTGATCTTCGACCAGGAGAAGGTCTATGCCGTGGCGGCGAGTGATGACGGTTCGGCGCTGTGGCTTGCCAGCGAGACCGGTCTGTTTCGGTCTTCCGACGGCGGCGCGACCTGGTCCCGCGTCGCCTCGCTGCCGTCCGACAAGCTGTCTTCGGTCCTGTGGCAAGAGGGCAGCTCGCCGCAGGTCGTCGTGGGGTCGTGGACTGCGGGCCTCTATCGCTACGTCCCAGGGAGCGACGAGGCGACCCATGAATTCAGCGGTCTTCCAATCGTCCACCTCGGCCGGGCAGGCGATGATCTCTTGCTGGGCACCTGGGGGCGGGGGCTGACGATCCTGCCCGGCCTCGACTGAGCCCGCCCTAATGCTGGCACCGCGGCGCCGGATGTGCTTCACCGGGTCTGGCAGGCCGAGTGCGGACACAGGCGCGAGAGAGAGGGTTCCCATGAGCCGTGTCGATCTGAGCGAGCGGCTCGACCCGCAGATGCTGGCCGCGGTCGAGAAGCAGGTCGAGCTGGTGCCGCCCAGCGGGCCGCTCCGCGACCAGCCGATCGAGCGGGTCAGGGCGCATTACAAGCAGGACCGCGCGTTCTGGAACGCCGATCGGCCCGAGCTGCCAAAGGTCGAGAATGCGAGCTTGCCCGGCCCGTTCGGCCCCATCCCCCTGAGACTCTATTATCCCGGCGGCGAAGCGCTCTATCCGGCGTTGGTCTATCTGCACGGCGGAGGCTGGATCGTCGGTGACCTCGACACGCACGACAAGATCATGCGGCTGCTGGCACTGAAGGCCGGAGTCGCGGTCGTCGGCGTCGACTATCGCTTGGCGCCCGAGCACAAGTTCCCGAGCCAGCTTGAGGAATGCCTGACCGTTCTGCGCCACCTCGCGGCCGAAGGTGGGAATTGGAATATCGACGGCGCGCGTCTGGCGGTCGGCGGCGACTCCGCCGGCGCGAACATGAGCGCGGCGCTCTGTCAGATCCTGGCTGGCGAGGGGGCGAGTCCGCTCAAGGCGGCGGTGCTCTACTACGGCGCCTTCGGCCTGCGGGACTCCGTCTCGCGCCGCAAGTACGGCGGCGAGGAAGACGGGATGAGCGCCGACGACCTCGCCTACTACGTCGACTGCCTGGTCCGGCAGCCCGAGGACCTGCGAGACCCGCGCTTCGACGTCCTGAGCGGCGATCTCACGGCTTTGCCGCCCAGCTTTATCGCGGCCGCGGAGTTCGATCCGATCGTCGACGACAGTTTGGTGCTCGCCGACCTATTGGCCGAAGCCGGCCTGGAGCACAGGCTCCGGCTCTATCCGGGTGTCCTCCACGGCTTTCTGCACCTGACCCGCATGGTCGAGGTGGCCGGCACCGCGATCGACGAATCGGCGCTCTGGCTGCGCGAGAAGCTGAAGCCCTGAAGATACTGCGCCTTGTGGAGTCTCAGAGCGGCGGACCGAAGGCCTCACCACCACCGCCGCCGTAGCCGGACCTCTCGAGCACGCCGGGTGCGGTGGCATCGGCCTGCCATTTGTCGAGCACGCGTCGGGCAGATTCGAAATCGATCTGCTCGTAGAGCGCAAGGACCTTGGCGAAGCGCCCTGGCGCGGGCTCTGGCTCGGCGTGATAGTGCTTGCGCACCATCAGGAACAGGGACGCGAAGAGCAGCTCTTCCAGGCGCAGGGCACGGCAGATGATCACGAGGTCTTCGCCGCCGGGGGCCCTCAGAATACGGTTGATGCGGGCCGGCGTGAGTCGCGAGAGGTCGCGCAGCCGGCTCTCGAATCCCGACAAATTGCCTTCGCGCAACGCCATGATCAGGTCCTGCGGCGTTTCCGCCGTTTTCAAGGCGTCATGCTGCGTGCGCCGGGGAGGTGGCGGGGTCAGGCTCCGAGGGATGGCTTCGCCCTGGTAGGGCCACTCCTCGGCCATCGGCTCGTCGTCATCTTCGATTGGCTCTTCAGCGTTCGATAGGTGATCGGAGGCAAGGATCGCCGAGCGCGCATCGGAGAAGCCCGGCGACACCGGCGCCGCCTCATCCTCTTCACCATGCACGTCCGGCTCGTCGGCCGCCGTCTCGGCGGGCTTCGCGTCTTTCCTTTTCGCCGGGGCGCCGAAGTCCGCTTGCACCGTGAACGCCATCGGCCAGCTCGACGGGGCGCCCGGCAGGAACTCGATCGGTCTCTCCGCGCTCCTCGAGGCCGGCGATGCGGGCCAGGCGCTTGGCTCGGGCGTCGCTTCGGGTTCCGGAAGCGGCGGCGCGACGGGCGGTGGTGCGGGCTCGGCCGGGCGACTCATCGGCAGCGGCGGAGCCTGTTCGGCAGGCGCTTCTTCCGCCGGCACGGGCTCGGCAAGCCAAGCGGGCGCCGCGGTCGCGCGGGTCTCGTCCGCGTCCAGCGCGTCGACGATCTGGAGAGCAGCCACCTGCACCGGCGCCTCGGCAGGCGCGCGATCCTGGCCTTCGGGCGGCAGAGGATGCAGCAGGAGCTCTGCCGGCTCCGCCTCACCGTCGACGCTATAGTCGGGGTCGGGCCGACGCCAGCGGCGGCGCAGCGCCAGCAGGGCGAGCAGCAGGGCGATGGCCATCGCGCCCGAGACGATCGCCCAGATCACCTCCCAGGATTTGAGTTGCTCTGGAATCCAGGCCTGGAGATCCGGACCCGGCGCGGGCTCACTCGGCAGCGCCTTGGGCATGATGGGGATCGCGCTCGGCGGCGAGGCGGTCACGGGCTCGCTTTCCGCGGTCTGCGCTTCGGATGTGGCGGAACCGCCACCCGGCGCGGTCGCCACCGTCTCGGGTTCCACCGGCGTCTCGGGCGCTGTTGCGGGGTCGATCGCTTTGGTGAGCGGTGGCGGATCGGCAGGTGCCGCCGCGTTGGTGGGTTCCTCTGTTGGCCCCGGCGCGGCCTGGCTCCGGCTTTCCGCCTCCTGCAGCTTGCTGTCCGCTGCGGCGACGATCGCCTCCTCGAAGCCGGGCTGCGCATCGCGCGAGGCTGCGAGGGCCGCTTGAGACGGGATCGGCGGCGGCCGCTCCGCCACCAACGTGACCGGCGATTCCAGGCCCGGCTTCACGACGGGGCGGCTCAGGCCGATCAACGGCGGCTCGTCCAGGAGCTTGGCCGCGGCCTCGTCGCTTTCGGCGACGAGCTCCGCCAGCGTGGCCCCGCCAGGCAGCGGCCCGCGCGGCGTGGCGCCGCCGGGCTGCGGGTCAGTCGGCCCCGGTGACGCGGCCGGCTCCGGGAGGTCCGAGAGCTTCATGGCGTCGACCGATCCGGCGAGATCCGGCAGGTCCTCGATGTCGGCAAGCTGCTTCAGGCGTTCCGGCGCCGTCTCCGGTTCCACGGGCTCCACGCGGCTGCTGGGTAGCGGCTCCGACTTGCTGAAGGCCAGGTCCGTGGCGCGGTCCTCGACCGGGGCTGCGGGCCGCAGGGCGACGCCCGACCATTGCCGTCCGAGTTCGTGGGCGCTCGCGGCATACTCGATCCATTCCGAGGTCAGGGAGACCGGCGCTTTCGCCTCGAGCTGAGGCGAGGCGCTGTCGATGAAGGCCTCGACCTCGCTGAGCACCTGCTCTCTTCTTTCGACCCAGCGATCGCGCAGCAGCGGCGTCTCGGAAGTCTCGGCCAGCAGGGAGATCACCAGGTACTTGTCCTTCAGGAACGCGAAACGCACGAAGTCCTGCAAAACGGACTCGTCGCTCTCGCCTGCCAGCGCCCGGCCGAGCGAGGAGCGCCGCATGTGCTCGGTCACCCAGGTCCAATGGGCGTGGGGATGAGTGGGGCTCAGGCGTTGCACCAGCGTGTTGGCGAGCTGGCTGATGTAGCGCCAATCGTCCTGTCCGACCTCCCGCGCCTCGCTGACCCGTTCCGGGTCCCACAGACCGCCGAGGCTGCTGTCGATGATGATACGCTCGCCCACCGATGCGCCGTCGCGGCCGCCGCCCAGCTCGACGATCTCGATGCGTCCGTCGACCAGAAGCAGGGCGAGCTGCTCGGCGACCTCGACGTAGTTGCGGTGCAGCATGCGCCAGAGCTTGCGCGCGTGCTGGTTCATCTCCAGGCGCATCAGCTCCTGGAAGTAGAGGCCGAGGTCGTCGATCATCCAGATGGCGCGCTGGATATCGTCCCGGTTCAGGTGGTGGATCGAGGGTCGCTCGGTGACGGCCGCCGGTATGATCTCGCCGCCCTGGGTCAAAGACCGCTCGCCGGCGGCGATGGGAACCGCCCGCTCCACATAGGCCACCACTGGGAGAGACGAAATGGCGATGAGCGCGAGAACCGCCGCGAGCGCTGCCGTCAGGGCGGGCCGAAAGTGGCTGGCGTGTCGGGCTTTGCGCGCAGGCGCGCCGCTCGTGGCACAGGACGCCCCGAGACCCGGGGAGACGATTGCCGCTCCTTGTCCAAGGCCAGCCCTGCGTGCCCGATGCGTCACACCTGTTGCGCCCCCATCCGGCCTTTCTCCTTTTGTGCGAGGGCTAGGCGCAGTGTGAAACGCGCACCCTCCCCGGGCCGGCTCTCAACGGTTATACCCCCTCCAATGGCGCGCGCAAGGTCGCGTGAGATCGCAAGCCCCAGACCCGACCCGCTCTGCCCGGCATTGACCTCGTCTTGGATCCGGTAATTGCGCTCGAAGATCCTCTCCTGCTCCTGCTGATCGATGCCGATACCCGTATCCCACACGGCCAGCCGCAGCATGTTGCCCTGCTCGAGACCGGCTTCCACCCCGACGATGCCGCCGGTCGGCGTGTACTTGACCGCGTTCGAAAGCAGGTTGAGGAGGATCTGCCGCAGGGCCCTCGGCTCCGATTGCAGCGACGGAAGGTCGCCGCGCACCTGGTTGACCAGCGTCACGCCGGCGTCCGATGCCTGGTCCTCGACCATGCGCAGGCTCTGCGAGACGAAGTCGCGCACGACGATGGGCTGGAGCTCGCTGGCGTCCTCTTCGCGTTCGATCCGCGCCAGATCGATGAGGCTGTCGACCAGCGCCACCATGTGCATGCCCGAGTTGTAGATGTCGCTGCCGTACTCGACATAGCGCTCGAGGTCGTCGCCGAAGGCTTGGCGTTTGATGATCTCGGCGAACCCGATGATCGCGTTGAGCGGCGTGCGCAGCTCGTGGGTGATCGACGCGATCCTGGACTCGAAGCTCTTGCGGCCGGAATGCGAAAGCTCCCATTCGAGCTGGTCCTTCCTGGCCAGCGCCCGCTCCAGGAGGCTGATGAGCTGATCCTGAGCGCTCTCATCGGCTTCGCCTTGGCGGTCGGCGGCGCCTTCGAGGGCCGGCGGCGCGATGACGCCGGTGCCGCGATAGCCGACAAAGCCTCCGGTCGTACGGTCGAAGATGGGCACGCCGGTCAGGCGGCAAACGACCGCGTCGCCGGCACGGTTGTACAGCTTCAGCCCCAGGCCGCGAAACGGCGAGCGGCTCTTCAAGGATTCCAGCGCGGCGCTCGTCGCCTCGCTGCCGTCCTCCCGGTCCAGTGTCCGCCTCAGATTCTCACCGAGGCCGAGCTCGGCCGGCACTTGCAGCCCCTCGGTGAAGGATTCCGAGACGTGGCTCATCTTGAGGCCCGCGTCGCACTCCCAATGCCAGTCGACGACGGACCGCAACACGTCTTCGTAGCCGATGAGCGTGTTCATCAGCCATCGGTTCGGGCCCTGCTCCTGGCGGGCTTCCTGGCCTTTCGATGACAGGCTCTTGTCGATTTTCGGGGGCATCTCTTTGACCACGGACTGCACGGCGCGGGCTCCACTTTTCTTTTCGTTCATCGTGAGGCGGTCGACTTTCGAAGCGTCAGCTACCTCCTTCGTTCAACTCCCTGTTCGTCACCGGGTCCGGATCTGGTCTTGGTCCGATTGCGGTCCTTTGGTCCCGCGGCAGTCTCCGATCCCGCCCGTCAGGGCAGCCTTTGGCTGATTTGCTCGCGTGCGCCCGGGAGCCCGACGGCCGCCGTGTCCAGACCGGAGCCGTCCCGTGCCGTCGGCAGGTGGGCCGCCAGCTTCCTGAGCTCGACCTGGGCGCCCTGATGCTCCATGAACGTCGTGATCCCTTGCTCGACCGAGCGGCGGAAGGACACCGCCGCCTCACTCAGCTTGCCCTGTAATAGCTGCACTTGGCCAATGTAAAAGTAGGCCTCGCACTCCAGCTCGCGGCGGCGGCGGTGATCCACGTCCGTGAACGAGGCCAGCAGCGTCTCCGGCATCGTCTCGCCGAGGAACAGCGACACGATGGGCGCGGGCCAGGCGTCGGGCTCAAGCGATTGCGCATAGGCCTCCAGTTCCGCCCGCCCGTCGAGGCCGGCGCGCTCGCGTGCCAGATAGAGCCAAAGCACCAAATAGGGCCGTGCACCCCTGATGCCGATGGCCCGCCGCAGGTCGCGGGCGGCGGCCTCGAAGTGACCGAGATAGAAGCGCATCGCGCCGCGCTGCTTGTAGCCCAGGCCGAAGCGCGGCTCGATCTGCACGGCCGCGCCGAAGGCATCGAGCGCCGCGCTGTAGCGCCCCTCGGCCTTCAGGCTCAAACCCTGACCGTAACGGGCCAGAAAGTCGTCGGGCGCGAGGTCGATCGCTCGGCCGTAATCGGCCAGGGCCTGGTCGTGCCGCCCCAGGCGGCGGTGCGCGTCGGCGCTGCCGCGGTAGGAGCGCGCGTCGTCCGGCGCCTGCTCGAGCGCGGCTTTGTAATCAGCGATCGCCAGCTCATGGAAGCCCAGGCCCGAGCGCGAGAAGCCGCGGCCGCGCAGGTAGTCCGGGTGGTCGGGCGAGAGCTTCAAGGCCTCGTCGAAGGCCGCCACGGCATCCTCGTGCCGCTTCAGAGCGGCCAAAGCCTCGCCCTTGGCGGCGAGGGCGGGGGCGAAGGCCTTCGCCCGGCGATTGAGATCGTCGAACACCTCGATCGCAGGCTCCAACGCGCCCATCGCCTGCAGGCTGCGCCCGAGCTGGTAACGCGCTTGCGCGTCTTCCGGATCGGAGGCGACGAGCTGCTCCAGCTCGGTCTTCGCGCGCGCGTGTTGGCCCGCCTGCTTGAAAGCCAGGGCACGGTTGAAGAGCAGATCCCGGTCCCGGGGCCGAAGGCGCAGAGCGGACTCGTAGTCCTCGATCGCCCGCTCGAGCTGCCCGCTGGTCCTCAGGGCGACGGCTCTGTTGTTGCGCGCTAGGACCCGCTGATCCGGCGATAAGCGATCTTCTTCCTCAAGGGCGCGGGAGTAGAGCTCGATGGCGCCTTCGGTCTCGCCGCGATCCTGGGCGGCCAATGCCTGCCGCAGGGCCGTGCCAGCGTCGGCTTGCGCTTCTCCCGCGAGGGCCAACGCGAGGAGCATGGCAAGACCGATACGTGACATCACACCCCTCCCAATCCTCGTCTGACGACCGCTTGGCGTTGGGGACGACCCGGGCAACCCCCGTGATCAAACGCAACTTGTCACGATGAAGCAAGCACATGAGGTGCACTTCCAGACCATCAACTACATGTTGGGCTCAAGGCTCCACTTCACTCTAATTATTGTACACACCGAGCATGAGGGGATCAATGGACTTGGCGGTAGTCAATCGATGTCCGCGAGGGCTCCACAATATCCATCTGCGATTTTTAGGCACCGACGTAGTATCTTTTTCGCGCTTCCAAGTAAAAGGCCCTGACTGTAAGAGCCTGACCCAAAATGATCCCTTTTAGGACAAGAGCTTGGAGAGAAATCCCTCCTTACTTGTCATTGCCGGACTTGATCAACGCGTCACTCTGGATCACCGGGTCAAGCCCGGTTATGACAAGTAAACTATAGCAACGCATTGAATTCACAGGGCTCTTTTCGAGTCAGGCGCTAAGAACACCGACGGTGATGGCAGCGACTGGCCGTGAATCGGAGCAGGCGCGCGCCGGGCGGCCCCGACCGGCATGATCGGGACGGCTTGGTCCGCGAATCGGAGCTGCGGCCTTGCGTTCTTCGCCGCGAGGCGGCATAACCCGCCTCCCCCATGGAAATCTGGGTCATCTGCTGGTTGGCCGAGGAGGCGCAATGCTCAAGGGCAAGGCACTCCCTCAACTGGGGATGGACTTGGAGTGTGACTCTCAAGCATCCCACAGGGAGGAAGAGGCCGCGGTCGCGCTGTGTGAGAACGCCGCGCCGCGCAAGGACTACTTTCAGGAACGCGATGGCCGGCGTTTCGCCGGCACGCACCTGATCATCGATCTCTGGGGCGCCCGGAACCTCGACGATCTAGATGTCGTCGAGCAAGCGCTTCGAGAATCCGTCGCGGCCAGTGGCGCGACGCTCCTGCACATCCACCTGCACCACTTCACGCCGAACGAGGGTGTGTCGGGGGTGGCCGTGCTGGCGGAGTCGCACATCTCGATCCATAGCTGGCCCGAGCGGGGCTATGCCGCGCTCGACGTCTTCATGTGCGGCGACGCCCGTCCGCACGAGGCGGTTCCCGTCCTGCGCCGGGCCTTCGCGCCCGAGCGGATCGAGGTCGAGGAGTACCTGCGGGGTCGCGAGGAGGCATGACCACCTGGTCCGAGGAGGCCGACCTGGTGCGGGGCGCCTGGCGGATTCAACTCCGCATGGACCGCGTCCTCTACCAGGAAAAGAGCGGGCACCAAGAGATCGTGCTGTTCGAGAACCCGCTCTACGGTCGGGTTCTGGCGCTCGACGGCGTGGTCCAGACCACCGAGCGCGACGAGTTCTTCTATCACGAGATGCTGGTGCACCTGCCGATGCTGACCCACGGCGCCGTGCGGCGGGCGCTGATCATCGGCGGCGGCGACGGCGGCGCCTTGGAGGAGCTACTGAAGCACCGCGCGCTCGAGCGGGTCACCATGGTCGAGATCGACGCCGAGGTCGTTGCCTTCTCCAAGACCCACCTCTCGGCGATCTGCGGCGAGGCCTTCGACGACCCGCGCCTTACCCTGGAGATCGCCGACGGCGTCGCCTGGGTGAAGGGATGCGAGGCCCAATTCGATCTGATCCTGATCGATTCCACCGACCCGGCGACATCCGGCGGCGTGCTCTATACGCCCGCGTTCTATGCCTCTTGCGCCGGGATCCTGGCCGACGGTGGGCTCCTCGTGACCCAGAACGCCGTGCCCTTCGCCGATCCCGAGGCCCTGGCCGAGCCCTGGTCCGCACTCAATTCAGCCTTCCCGGCGACCGCCTGCTACCGGGTCGCGGTGCCCAGCTTCTACGGCGGCGACATGGTCTTCTCGCTGGCCTCGAACCGCGCGGAGGCGCTTTCCGTGAGTCGCGACGCCATCGAGCCGCGATTTGCCGAATTGGGAATCGAGACGCGCTACTACACGCCGGCGATCCACGAGGGCGCCTTCGCGCTGCCGCCTTACATCGAAGCGCTGATGCGGTGAGCCGGCGCTATCCTCATGCTTCGATAGGCTGAGGGCTTGTGAAAAAACTGGTTCGGGGCTGGAATCTCATGGTGCGTCCTTCGAGACGCCCGCTATCGCGGGCTCCTCAGAGCTTGTGAAAAAATTGACGTGTGGCTGGAATGCAATCGTGCGTCCTTCGAGACGCCCGCCAAGGCGGGCTCCTCAGGATGAGGATATTTCTTAATGCCACCAAATACTTAACTCATCCTGAGGAGCGCCCGACAGGGCGCGTCTCGAAGGACGCAGGATGATCATGCAGCACCGTCCGAAAGCTCGAGCCAATAAATTCACAAGCTCTCAGGATGAGGACATTTCTTTGTGCTACGAAGACCCTTCCTCATCCTGAGGAGCGCCCGTAAGGGCGCGTCTCGAAGGACGCACGGTGCTTTTGCAGCGCCATGCGAATGTTCGAGCCAATAGACTCACGAGCTCAGCGCCTGTTGAAGGGTGAGGGGAAGGGATGAACTCCCGAGGCCGCATTCGAAGTCGCCGTCGCCCTCCGGCGCAACCCGCCGTCACTTGACCGCGATCTCCTCGGTCACCTGCACGATCGGGTCGCCGTCGAGCAGCGGCTTGGCGACCTCGAAGAAGGCGGCGACGGCGGCCGAGCTGTTGTGGGCGTCGAGCGCGGCCTGGTCCGTATAGCGCTCGTAGGTCGTCAGCACGCAGGGGTCGTTCGGATCCTGGCCGGCGAAGTAGGCGAGCGTGTCGGGCTCGTTGGCGCGGACGTGCTCGACGACCTCGACGAGGGCCTGTCGGACCGTCGCCTCGTGGCCTTGCTTGACGCGGATGATGGCGGTGAGGGCGATCATGTCGGGACTCCCGTCAGCGATTCACGCGCGCATGCCGATGAACTCGCCGACCAGCTCGGGGTCGGAGAGCGTGTCGGGCTCGAGCGTATGGGTGATGCGGCCGCGTTGGATGATCAGCACGCGATCGGCCAGCGCTTTGATGAAGTCGAGGTTCTGCTCGACCAGGATCACGCTCAGGCTGGCGCGGGCCTTGAGCTGTCGCAGGCGCTCGACGATCTCCTCGATGATCGAGGGCTGGATGCCCTCGGTCGGCTCGTCGAGCAGGATCAGGCGCGGATCGCCGATCAGGCAGCGGGCCAGCGCCAGCAACTGCTGCTCGCCGCCCGAAAGCGCGCCGCCGGGCCGTTCCAGCAAGGGGGCGAGCAGCGGAAAGTCGGCGAGCACCGCCTCGATCGCGTTGTTCTCGCCGGCCGTGTCCAGGCCGCGCAGCCAGGCGCCCAGGCGCAGGTTCTCGCGCACGCTGAGCGCCGGAAAGATCTCGCGGCCCTGCGGCACGTAGCCGATCCGGCCGCGCGCCCGCTGCTCCATCGGGGCGCGTGTGATGTCCTCGCCGTCGAGCGTGATCCGCCCGCCGCTCGCCGGGATCACGCCCATCAGGGCCTTGAGCAGCGTGGTCTTGCCCATGCCGTTGTGGCCGAGGATGCCGACGTACTCGACCTCGCCGACCGCAAGGTCGATGCCGTCCAGGATCTGGATTCGGCCATAGCCGGCACGCAGGTCCTCGACGGCGAGCAGGCTCATGCCGCCTCCCGCCCGAGATAGACATCGCGCACGCGCGGGTCGGTGAGCGCGCGCTCCACGCTTTCCTCGATCAGAATCTTGCCGCGGTGGAAGACCGTGACGCTGCTGGCGATCTGGCGGATGAACTGCATGTCGTGCTCGACCACGACGATCGAGGCCGTGCGGTTGACCTCCTTGATCAGCTCGACCGTGCGCGCGGTCTCGCCGACGCTCATGCCGGCCGAGGGCTCGTCGAGCAGCACCAGCTTGGGCTCGCGCGCGATCACCATGCCGATCTCGATCCACTGGCGCTGACCGTGGGCGAGCTCGCCGACCGGCCGCTCGACGAAGCCGGCGATATCCAGGCGCTCGATGACCTCCTCGACCACCGCCTTGGCGCGCGGCGTCTTGTGGGCGAAACGCGCGGCGAGCCAAAGGTTCTCGCGGGCCGACAGGCCATCGAAGACGTCGGGCACCTGGTTCTTTATGCCGATGCCCAGGCGGCCGATCTCGTGCGCCATACGGCCGGTGATGTCCTCGCCCTGGAACAGGACCTGTCCGGCGGTCGGCGCGTGCTGGCCGGTGAGCATTTTGAAGAAGGTGCTCTTGCCGGCGCCGTTCGGGCCGATCAGGCCCCGCAGCTCGCCCGGCTCGAGCCGGAAGTCGACTCCGTCGATGGCGGCGACCCCGCCGAAGCTCTTGCG
>JAKSDN010001105.1 GCA_022360075.1 Kiloniellales bacterium
CCTCGACATAGATCAGCGGCCGGTCGCGCTCGCAGAGCACGCAGCCGTGAATGGCGCCGGCCTTCAGGTAGAGCGACGGCGCCGTGTTGATCTTCTTCTGCAGGGCGTAGAGCCACGAGGTGTGCACCTTGGCCGCCGGGTCCAGCGCCACGGTGTCGAACTCGTCCATCAGATCGCCGAAGACGGTGCCCTGCGCGCAGCCGGAGGTGCGCACCTTCTTCTTCAGCTTTTCCTCGTAGTCGGTCTCTCGCTCGGTGCGCACGACGACGACCTCGAGCTCCTCGTCGACCTCGATGTCGCTCACCACGTCGTCGGGCAGCAGCATGTTCTGGTTGAGCAGATAGCCGACGGCCAGGTACTCCGGGAAGTCGCCGATCGTCATCATGGTGACGATCTCCTGGCCGTTCAGGAACAGGGTCAGCGGCCGCTCGACCACGACGCTGGTCTCGATCCGCGCGCCCTCGTGGTCGATGCCCCGGACACGCTCAGTGAGGCGCGGATCGTCCGGGTCGGGCGCGACCAGCAGCTCCTTCAGCACGGCCTCGTCGGCGAGCTTGGGCCGGGCGCGGCGCACCTGCTTCACCGGATCCGCCTCGGCGTCGGCTTCTTTCCTTTCGGCGTCAACGGCTTCTGGCATGATCGGCCCTCTCGCATGCTTATATGCGCCCGCGCGGCGGCGCGAGCAAGGCAGCCGCGCGCGTCCGCTTTCCGCTGAAGTCCGACGAAGGAGCCCAGAATGACCTATCCGAACGCGATCGTCTGCGCCGCCGCCCTGATCGCCGGCGCCCTGCTGATCTCGGCCGAGGCCCGCAGCGACCGCCCGCAGGGCCAGGAGATCCGCGCGGTCGCCGGCGGCGAGCTGATCTGGTGGCTGGAGCCGAGCGCCCAGGGCCCTCGCGTCGCGGCCTGCGCCTGGGACGGACGCGAGATCGAGTGCACGAGCAAGGTTCTCGCCGAAGAGGAATGAGCGCGGGAGATCCCTATCGCGCCGTGGTAGGCTCGCGGCGGCGGCACCCGCCGTTCGCTTCTTCGAAGACTTGCAGACGACCCTGGCCCGCGCCTTTCGGAAAGGAGTGCTGACCTGGTGACGCTGATCCGGAGACTCGCCCGCGCCGCGCGCCTCGGTGCTTTGGCCGCGACGGCCTTCGCCTTGGCCCATTGGTCGGCCTGGCCGGCGTCGGCGAAGAGCCAGTGCCAGGCCGACTTGTTCTGCGTGACGGCGCTCGAGAACGGCCGAAGCATCGAGCTTTGGCTCGAGAGCCTGACCGAGACGATCCTCACCGTTGCCTTCGCCGTCGAGGCCGAGCGCCTCGAAGGCGACGCGCGCGCCAAACGGCTGGTACTCGAAGGGCCAGGGCGTCAGCTCGTCTACGCCTTCAAGAAGCCACCCGGCTTCGACGGCGAGCTGGTCGGCCGGGATTGGTCCCTGGACTGGCACTACAGCTTCCATCTGGGCCGGCAAGCCACCCGCCACGACGACGCGGCGGTCTATCGCCTGCCCTATGCGTCGGGCGCGGCCTTCGAGGTCGTGCAGGGTGCCGGCGGCGCCTTCACTCACCGGGGCCATCTGCGCCACGCCGTCGACTGGGCCATGCCCGAGGGAACCGAGATTAGGGCCGCGCGCGCCGGCGTGGTCGTGGGGCTGCACGCAAGCTCGGACCGCGGCGGCCCCATTCCAGACTACCTGGGCAGCGAGAACTACGTTTGGATCAAGCACGAGGACGGCACGCTCGGGCAGTATCAGCACATACAGAAAGACGGGGTGCTGGTCACCCTCGGCCAGAAGGTCGAAGCCGGCGAAGCGATCGCGCTGTCCGGCAACAGCGGCTACAGCACCGCGCCGCACCTGCATTTCCACGTCTCGACGCCGAGCCCCGGCCCAGAGGCCTTCACCACACTGCCGCTGCGCTTTCGGCTGGCCGACGGCAGCGCCGCGAGCCTGCTCGCAGGCCGGCGTTATCGGGCGCCTTGAGGTCATGATCGGGAGCGTGAGAGTCCGAGCCATGAGCAATCTTGAGCACGAGGTCTGAGGCCTTGTCACACAGGAGCTGCAAATCCGGCGTGCCGTGCTTCGAGACGCCCCTTGACGAGCGCTCCTCAGCATGAGGTCAAAGCTATGATGGCATTGAGAAAGAACCTCATGCTGAGGAGCGCTCGTCAGAGCGCGTCTCGAAGCACGCAAGCCGGTAATCCAGCGCCCAGCGCCATGCTTTGGCCCGTTTGTCGTTTCTCCGCGCTCTTTGCGGTGATCGCGATCGCCATAGCCGGGCTCCCAATGCAATCGTCCGCCGCCGAAGAGCCGCCGGCGCTCACCGACGCGGTCGAGGCCGGGCTGCTGCCGCCGCTGGCCGAGCGCCTGCCCGCGGTGCCGCGCCGCGATCTGCCGGATCGCGCCGGCTGGGTTCCCGGCCGCTATGGCGGCACGCTGCGCACGCTCAGCCGCGGCGGACGGGATCCGCGTGACTTGGTGATCTTCGGCTACGCCCGCCTCGTGGTTTGGGAACCCGATCCCGGCGGCGGCTTTCGCCTCGTCCCGGACATCCTGGAAGCCGTCGAGATCGAGGACGGCCGCGGCTTCACGCTCCGCCTGCGGCCCGGCCATCGCTGGTCCGACGGCCGGCCCTTCACCAGCGAGGACTTCCGCTTCTGGTGGGAGGACGTGGCCAACAACCCGGCCCTTTCCCCATCCGGGCCGCCACGAGCCCTGATGGTCGGCGACGAAGCGCCCAGCGTGACCTTCCCCGATGCGACCACGGTCCGCTTTCGCTGGTCGCGGCCGAACGCGCGCTTTCTGCCGGCGCTCGCGGCGACCAGTCCGCCGTTCATCTACCGGCCGGCGCACTATCTGAAGCCCTTTCACGCCGACTACGCGCCGCGCGCCGAGCTGGATGCCGCCGCGGCCGCGGAGGGTCAGCGCGACTGGGCGGCACGCTTCCAGAGACTCGACCATCCTTTTCGGCTCGACAATCCGGACCGGCCGACCCTCCAGCCCTGGCGCAACAGCACCGCCCCGCCGGCCGAGCGCTTCGTCGGCCTGCGCAATCCCTATTTCCATCGGGTCGATGCCCAGGGCCGCCAGCTTCCCTACATCGACCGCGTGACCGTGGCCCGAACCCAGGCCCGGCTGATCCCGGCGCAGGCGGCCGCCGGCCAGGTCGGGTTGCAGGCGCGCGGCCTGTCCTTTCGCGACGTGGCTCTGCTGAAGCAGGCGGAGGCGGCGGGCAAGCTCCGGCTCCGTCTCTGGCCGATCGGCCGCGGTGCTCAGCTCGCGCTCTATCCGAACCTCAACGCCAAGGATCCGGTGCTGCGCGCCCTGCTGGGCGAGGCCGACTTCCGCCGCGCGCTCTCGCTCGCGATCGACCGCGCGGCGATTAACCAGGTGGTCTATCAGAGCCTCGCGCGCCCCGGCGGCAACGCCCCCTTGCCCGCGAGCCCGCTCTACGACGCGGCCCGCGAGGCTCGCTGGTCCGCCCACGATCCGACCGAGGCCGCGCGCCTGCTGGACGGCTTGGGCCTCGAGCGCGAGGAATCGAGCGGCCTGCGCCGCATGGCCGACGGACGAAACCTGACCCTGGTGGTCGAGTCCGGCGACACCGATCCTGCGGAGACCGACATCTTGGAGCTGATCGCCGACGACTGGCGGGCCGTGGGCGTCGAGCTGCTGATACGCTCCACAAGCCGGCAGAATTTCAGAAGCCGCGTGCGCAGCGGCGAGGCTGCGATGAGCCTGTTCTACGGCCTGGCCAACGGCCTCGCCAACGCCGCGACGAGCCCGGCCGAACTGGCCCCGACCAGCGACCGCCAGAACAACTGGCCGCGCTGGGGCTTTCACTACCAAACCGGCGGGCGCGGCGGCGCGGCTCCCGACCTGCCGGCGGCGGCGCGGCTTCTCTCGCTCTACGAGGCCTGGTCCGAGGCCGCGTCGCTGACGGTGCAATCCGACGCTTGGCGGGACATGCTGGCGATCCACGCCGATCAGCTCTTCACCATCGGGCTGATCGCCGAGGTCCTGCAACCGGTGGCGAGCGATCGCAACCTGAGAAACCTGCCAGACCGCGCCTACTACCTCTACGAGCCCGGCGCCTACTTCGGCGTGTACCGGCCTGACACCTTTTGGTTCGAGTAGGTCTTGGAGCCGACTGGGCTACTGGTCACGCCGCAGTCATAGCGAGCCGGCGCGGCGATCCAGCACCATGCATGGCTGGGGCCAAAACCATGATCGGGGAAGCGGCCGACTCGATTGCTTCGCTTCGCTCGCAACGACGGTTTCCGATCGCTGGAACGGTGAAAACGGATCCTTGATACTGCCCCACACCGTTCCGTGCGTGCTGAGCCCCTTTCCCCTCATGCTGAGCTTGTCGAAGTATGAGGATTGCTCGGTGCCATGGGCAAGGCAGGAGCTATCCAGAGCTGCGCTCGGTTCGTGTCCGAATCCTTCGCCCTTCGACAAGCTCAGGAGGCTCAGGATGAGGAGGAGGGGTTCCGAACATCAAAAAAGGTCGCGTTCTTCAAGAAAAACCAAAGAAAAAGCCCCGCGTCTCTGGGGGGCGGCGGGGCGAGTTGCCTTCCAAGGTTAGGCGAGGTGATATGGCCGCTAAGCCAGTCTTACGAAAAGAGTTATCGCGCAGAGTTGTGACGTAGGTATGACCCGGGCATGAAGGATTCTTGAGACCGCCGCGCGCCGACGGCCGTCGGCAGTTCCCGTTCCATCTCAGCCGCCCGACGGTCGCAGGACTCCGCATGTCGAAGCAAAAAAGCCACCTCTTCAGGGTCTTCGACGTAGTCAGCCTCCTGCCGCAAGGCATCCGCCGTGTCGCGGATGGCCACAACGAGGCGCAGACGGTCCTCCAGTTCCATCAATCTGCTCCCATCGGCACTTTCTCATTGTGCGAATATAGAGATCGGTTATGACTAGCGAATGTCAGTGCTATGACGATTTTCCACATGAATATCATTAACGAGTTCTGAAGAAGTCGGAGGAATTACCGAATTCATCGCCCCGTTAGCGGCCTTGTCGCGCGGCTCGGCGCGGGCCCATGACCGGAGGAAATTTGGGGTCGTATCCCGGGGGCCGGCGCCGTTATGATCGCTGCCCTTTAGATCCTGGCCCTAGGAAAGCCAGACAAGCAGAACGCCGGCCGACCGGCGCTGCAGGAGAGACGTTCCCATGGAGATGGGCGGCAAGCAGATCCTCGTCTGCAGTTGCGAGGACAGCATGGCGCTCGACGCCGAGGCGCTGTCCAAGGCCTGTCGGGCAGCCGGGGCCACGGGCGAGCTGGACCTCAATCGGCAGCTCTGCCGGGCCCAGCTCGGCAACTTCCAGCAGGCCCTGCTCGGTGATCGGCCGCTCTTGGTCGCCTGCACGCAGGAAGCGCCGCTTTTCACCGAAGTGGTCGAGGAGGACCGTCCCGAGGCCGCCGTCGGCTTCACCAACATCCGCGAGACCGCCGGCTGGTCGGACGAGGGCGCGAGCCGGCAGGCCACGGCCAAGATCGCGGCCCTGCTGGCCGAGGCGACGCTCGCGCTGCCGCCGACGCCCTCGGTCTCGATGGAATCGAAGGGCGTGTGCCTGGTCTACGGCCGCGACGAGGTCGCCTTGGAAGCCGCCAAGCAGCTCGCCGGGCGGCTCGAGGTCACGCTCCTGCTGAGCGAGCCGCCGGAGATGCTGCCGCCCGAGCTGATGGACGTGCCGATCTTCCGGGGCACGATCAGCCAGGCCAAGGGCCATCTCGGCGCCTTCGGCATCACGGTGATGGGCTACGCGCCGGCAAGACCGTCGTCGCGCGCGGGCCTCGCGTTCGAGCCGCCGCGGGACAACGCCTTCTCCGAGTGCGACCTGATCCTCGACCTCACCGGCGGCACGCCGCTGTTTCCCGCCCACGAGCGGCGCGACGGCTACCTGCGGCCCGATCCTGGCAATCCGGTGGCGGTGCAGAAGGCCCTGTTCGATATCGTCGATCTCGTCGGCGAATTCGAGAAACCGCGCTACATCGCCTACGACGAGTCGATCTGCGCCCACGGCCGCAGCCGCAAGACCGGCTGCACGCGCTGCCTCGACGCCTGCCCGGTCTCAGCCATCGAGTCCGCGGGCGACCAGGTCGAGATCGACCCCTTCGTCTGCGGCGGCTGCGGTCTCTGCGCCAGCGTCTGTCCGACCGGCGCGGCGAGCTATCAGCTCCCGGCGGGCGATGCTCTGTACCAACGGCTGCGCAGCCTGCTGGCGGCCTACCACGACGCCGGCGGCACGGCGCCAGTGCTCCTGCTCCACGATCAGCGCCACGGCGCCCGGATGATCGCCATGATCGCCCGCGGCGGCCGTGGCCTGCCGGGCACCGTGCTGCCTTTCGCCGTCAACGAGGTGACCCAGGTCGGGATCGATTTCCTGGCGGCGGCGCTCGCTTACGGTTCGGCCCAGGTCGCGATCCTGGTCGGCCCGGACAAGGCCGAGGAGCTCGCGGGCCTGGCCCAGCAGATCGGCTTGGCGGAGACGGTGATGGCCGGCCTGGGCCACGGCGGCGGCCGCATCCACATCCTCGACCAGAGCGACCCGGCGCAGGTCGAAGCCGCGCTCTACGGCCTCGAGCCCGTGACGCCGGTTCCCGCCGCGAGCTTCCTGCCGATGGGCGGCAAGCGGACGCGGACGATGTTGGCGCTGCGCCACCTCCACGCCGAGGCGCCCGAGCCGGTCGAGCTGCTACCGCTGCCGGTCGGCGCGCCCTTCGGCTCGGTCAGCGTCGATACGGCAGGCTGCACGCTTTGCCTGGCCTGCGTGTCCGCCTGTCCAACCGGCGCCTTGCAGGACGACGAGAACAAGCCCTGGCTCGGCTTCAACGAAGAGGCCTGCGTGCAATGCGGGCTCTGCCGCAACACCTGCCCCGAGAGCGTGATCAGCCTCGAGCCGCGGCTGAACTTCACCGAGGAGGCGCGCGGCACGCGCAAGCTCAACGAGGAGCCGCCGTTCCACTGCATCCGTTGCGGCAAGCCCTTCGGCGTGCAGCGCTCGATCGAGCGCATCGCCGATCAGCTCGCCGACAAGCACTACATGTTTCAAGGCCGCGCGCAGGTCGAGCGGATTATGATGTGCGACGACTGCCGCGTCGTGGTCGAATTCGAGGCCCCCGACGCGCCGATGGCCGGGCCGCCGCGCCCGGTCACGCGCACGACCGAGGACTATCTGCGCGAGCGCGAAATCGAAGAGGCGCGGGCCAAGCTGCTCGAGGAACGTGCCCGCGGCCGGAACGGGGCGCCGGCAGGAGGGAACGGCGCCGACGGCAAGGACTAACGCCCGCCGCCACGAAAGAGATCTGGCGCAGGGCGAAGATGAAGGGCCGGACAGATGAAACCGGCGCGCCCCTACTGGCGATCGGGCCAAGCGGTCTTGGCGCTTCTCGCAAGCGGTCTCGGGCTTTTCTTGTTCATCTTTCTGGGCTGGATCGGTCTCGGGCTCATGGGCCTGACCGGTCTGCTGATCGCCCAGCGGCTCGACCTCTACGGCGATAGTGCGACCGCGCAGTTTCCCGCCGGCGTGCGCTACCACGCCAAATGGCTCGACGAGCAAAGGCGGCTGCCGCCGGAACGCAAACAGGCCGAGCGGGCCCGGCAAGAAGCGCGGCAGCGACGTCTCTACATCGTGAACACGATTTGCATCGCCCTGGCCGCGCTGGGCTTCTCCATGTTCGTCTTGCATCAGCTCTGAGTGCGGGCCGTGCGCCCGCGCCCGGTTCCGCCGCGTGGGAAAATGCTCTAACGTCGGCGGCGGTCGCTCGACCCTTCACCGAGAAGCCCTTCACGGCTCAGCACATCCGCGTTCTCCGACGCCGGAGACCGCGGCGCCACAGCGCTCAGCGCGCCAGCAAACAGGGAGGCAGTCATGGCAAAGTTCCCCACGGTCCGGACCCCGACCATCGACGAGGTCTTGGACATCGCCGCCAGCTTCGGCCTGGACATCACCGATGCCGACGCGGCGTCCTACCAAGGCCTGATGGCCGGCACGATCGCGTCCTATCACCGTCTCGACGACCTGGTTGAGCCGAAGCTGCCGGTGAAGTATCCGCGCGGGCGCGGCTATCGCCCCGGGCCCGAGGAGAATCCCTACAACGCCTGGTACTGGAAGGCCGAGGTCCAGGGCAGCGGCAGCGGCCCGCTGGCCGGCAAGACGGTCGCCCTGAAGGACAACATCTGCCTGGCCGGCGTGCCGATGATGAACGGCGCCACGGTGCTCGAAGGCTATGTGCCGGACGTCGACGCGACGGTCGTCACGCGCGTTCTCGACGCCGGCGCGACCATCGTCGGCAAGGCGCAGAACACCAATCTCTGCTTCGACGGCGGCAGCGCGACCTGCGCGCTCGGCATGGTCGAGAACCCGCACAAGGCCGGGCACTCCGCCGGCGGCTCCTCGAGCGGAAGCGCGGTGCTGGTGTCGATCGGCGAGGCCGACATGGCCTTCGGCGGCGACCAGGGCGGCTCGATCCGCATTCCGGCCTGCTGGAGCGGGGTCTACGGCCTCAAGCCGACCCACGGCCTGGTGCCCTACACCGGGATCTTCCCGATCGAGATGACGCTCGACCACACCGGGCCCATGGCGGCGAACGTCACCGACGTGGCGACCATGCTCAGCGTGATCGCCGGCCCCGACGGCCTCGATCCGCGCCAGATCGGCACGACGACGCAAGACTATGTGGGCGCTCTCAGCCAGGGCGCCGAAGGCATGACCATCGGCCTGCTGACCGAGGGCTTCGGCCACCCCGAGAGCGAGGCCGCGGTCGACGACGGCGTGACGGCGGCGATCAAGCGCTTCGAATCGCTTGGCGCGACGGTCAAGGAGATCTCCGTGCCCATGCACCGCGACGGCATCCACATCTGGAACGCGATCGCCGTCGAGGGCGCGACCGAGCTGATGGTCAAGGGCAACGGCTTCGGCACGAACTGGGAGGGCTACTACACCACCTCGCTGCTCGACGCCTACGCGCGCGGCTGGCGCGCGCGTCCGAACGATCTCTCGGAGACGGTCAAGCTGGTCATGCTGCTCGGCGAGTACATGAACCGCAACTACAACGGCCGCTACTACGCCAAGGCCCAGAACCTGCGGCTCACCCTGGCCGAGAAGTACGCCGAGGCCTTCGAGCAGGTCGATTTGCTGGCCATGCCGACCCTGCCGATGCAGGCCACCCCGCTGCCGGCCCCGGACTGCTCGCGCGAGGAGTACATCCAGCGGGCGCTGGAGATGCTCGCCAACACGGCGACCTTCGATGCCGGCGGCCATCCGGCGATGAACGTGCCCTGCGGCATGCCCAACGGCCTGCCGATCGGCCTGATGCTGGTGGCCAAGCGCTACGACGAGGCGAGCATCCTGCGCGCCGCCAAGGCCTTCGAGGGCCTGGGCGACTGGAAGACCATGTAGTCTCCCCCGCACCAAGGGTGCGTCGCGGCTCTGTTCGCGGCGCACCACAGGCGCTATAGGGTTGGCATGTCCTCGCTCGACCCGCGCCTGAATGCCTACCGCGCCGATCTCGCCGCCCTCCCGCTGCGCGGCAAGGTCGAGAGCACGCGCTTCGTCGCGGGCACGCGGGCCAGGATCGGACGCGGTGTCGTCGACCTGCGCCGCGCGCCGGCCAAGAATGCCCCGCTCGACAGCCAACTGCTGTACGGCGAGTCGGTGCTTTGCTACGAGCGCAAGGATGGCTGGGCCTGGGTCCAGAACGAATGCGACGGCTACGTCGGCTATGTGGCGGCGGACAGCCTGATCGAGACCGGGTCCGGGCCGAGCCACCGGGTCGCGGTCTTGCACAGCTTCGTCTATCCCGAGCCGGATCTGAAAAGCGCGGTCCTGGACAGCCTGCCGATGACCGCGGCCGTCGCCGTGACCCGCGAGCGGAACGGCTTCAGCGCGCTCGCCGATGGCGGCTGGGTCTTCAGCCGGCACCTGGAGCCGCTCGATAGCGTGACGCCGGACTACGTGGCGACGGCGCAGGCCTTTCTGGGCACGCCCTATCTCTGGGGCGGACGCTCCAGTATCGGGCTCGACTGCTCCGCCCTCATCCAACTCGCGCTGGCCAGGGCGGGGATCGCCGCGCCGCGCGACAGCGACCAGCAGGCCGAGAGCCTCGGTGATTTGGTCTCCGAGTCGTTACCGTCCAGCGGTCTGCGCCGGGGCGACCTTGTGTTCATGCCCGGACACATCGCCATCGCCATGAACGAGACCGAGGTGCTTCACGCCAACGCCGGCGCCATGCTGGTGACGATCGAGCCGCTCCGCGCGGTCCAGGAACGCCTGGGCCGCGAATACGGCCGCCCGCCCGAGGCCATGATCGATATGGTCCGCAGGCCCGTGGCGCAGAGCTGAGCCTATCGAGGTGGCGGCGGCCCGGCGCCCTGCCCGACCTGAGCCTGGCAAAGCGCCTCGGCGCGGCTCTTGAAGAGCGCCGCTTGATCCTCGTCAATGACACCGTCGCGGCGCATCTGTTCGATGTCCTCGGCCCTTTGGGCCAGGCACTGAGCGACCGGATCGTCGGCCGACACCGCATCGGGCTCACCGGGAAGCAGGTCCTCGCGATGGATCCAAGCCAGGCTCGCGGCCATCAGAAGGAAGATGACGAGCGCGATCAGACGGGCGATCGGGCGGTCGAGGAGATTGGCTCGAGGCTGCGGCGTAGCGGTCATGGGGCGGACGCTATGCGCCTAAAGTCGCCTTGCCAAGGCACCGTTCAAGCCCGTAAGAATCTTGGGGGCGAAAGCGGGCGCGACTGGCCCTATATTGCCCAAAAGCGCCACGGCCGGCAGTACGAGGCCTGGCCAGGGCCCGTGGGGTAAGGGAGGAGTCCATGACGGACATGATCGATCCTTTCGGACGGTCGATCAGCTATCTCCGCGTATCCGTGACGGATCGCTGCGATTTCCGCTGTGTCTATTGCATGGCGGAAGACATGACCTTTTTGCCCAAGGCCGAGGTGCTGAGCCTGGAAGAGCTCGAGCGGCTGTGCAGCGCCTTTGTTCGCCTCGGCGTCAAGAAGCTGCGGCTGACCGGCGGCGAGCCCCTGGTGCGGCGCAACATCATGAGCCTTTTCCAAGGCCTGTCGCGCCATCTCGAGACCGGGGCCTTGGAGGAGCTGACCCTGACCACGAACGGCAGCCAGCTTGCCAAATACGCCGCAGAGCTGGCGGCTCTGGGGGTGCGGCGGGTGAATGTCTCGCTCGACACCCTGGACCCGCACAAGTTCGCGGCCATCACGCGCTGGGGCAAGCTCGACAAGGTGTTGGAGGGCCTGGCGGCGGCGCGCGAGGCCGGATTGGCGATCAAGATCAACACCGTGGCGCTCAAGGGCGTCAACGACGACGAGTTGCATCGCCTGGTCACCTGGTGCGGCGACGAGGCCTTCGACCTGACCTTTATCGAGGTCATGCCGATGGGCGACATCGGTGGCGAGAACCGCCTCGACCAGTATCTGCCGCTCTCCATGGTCCGCGCCGAGCTCCAGAAGCGCTGGTCTCTCAACGAGATCGACTACAAGACCGGCGGACCGGCCCGCTACGTCGAGGTCGTGGAAACCGGGCGCCGGATCGGTTTCATCACCCCGCTTACGCACAACTTCTGTGAAAGCTGCAACCGGGTTCGCTTGACCTGCACCGGTACGCTCTACATGTGCCTCGGCCAGGAGGACGCCGCCGACCTGCGCGCGCCGCTCCGCATGAGCGACGACGACAGCCGGCTCGAAGCGGCCATTCACGAGGCGATCGCCCGCAAGCCCAAGGGCCACGATTTCGTCATCGATCGCCGCCATCGCCGGCCATCTGTTAGCAGGCATATGAGTGTGACCGGGGGTTGACCCCGAAGGCGATTCAGATCAGCCTTTCTCGCCAATTGATCGCTGTTTCGGCTCGAATCTCGACTCGCCGATATTGATCGCGGCGGTTCCCAATAACGAGCCCCATCCAGCGGGTAAAAATGAATGGACAAGCCTGCTGTCGCTCGCCGGCAGGCGTCGCTGTCGGATTGATCTATGGCGAGACACGTGATCGATCGCAAGTTTGGGCGCGATCTGGCTGTTGCCGTGATAATCGTCGTCGTCACGGCGACCGTGGCCGTCGCGTGCGATCTCACCGAGCGCTGGTTCGCCTTCACCCGAGCCTACGAGCATTGGGAGCTCGACGAGCTGCTCCCCCTGCTCATCGGCCTGCTCTGCGGCACGGCTTGGTTCGCGACCGCGCGGATGCGCGAGGCCTGGCGCCAGCTCGCGCAGCGACAAGCCTTCGAGGACCGCTTGAAGGAGCAGCAGCATCTCTACAGGTCGATCCTCGATCACTCGCCGGTCGAGATCTACGTCAAGGACCTCCAGGGCCGACACGTCGTCGTCAATCGCCGCGAGGAGGAGCTGTTCGGCGATCGCTGCGGCGGCGTGCTCGGCAAGACCGCCTTCGACCTCTTCCCCGAGCCCTCTGCCAGGGAGCACGAGGCGCACGACCGCGACGTGATCAAAGCCGGCACGGCGCTGGAGCGCGAATACAAGATTCCGATGGACGACGGCCTGCACACCTTCCTCGCGGTCAAGTTCCCGATCCGCGGCGCGGACGGTGAAATCGTGCGCATCGGCGCGGTGGTCACGGACATCACCGATCGCAAGAAGAGCGAATGCGAGGCGCTCGAAGCCAAGGAGACCGCGGAGAAGGCGAGCAAGGCGAAGTCCCGGTTCCTGGCCGCGGCCAGTCACGACCTGCGTCAACCGCTCCAGGCGATGGGGCTGCTGGCCGGCAATCTCTCCGAGACCGAGCTCAATCCGCGGCAAAGCGGCCTCGTCGACGCCATGGGCGAGGCGATCGGCAGCGCCGGCTCGATGCTGAGCGTGCTGCTCGACATATCGGAGCTCGACGCGGGCTCCATCGTGCCCCAAGCGGTGGACTTCGACCTCGATGCGCTTTTGCAACGCCTGTTTCGCGACTTCGCGCTGCGCGCCGAGGAGAAGCAGCTCGACCTGCGCCTGGTCCCCAGTGGGCTGACGGTGCACAGCGATCCGGTGCTGCTGGAGCGGATGATCTCGAACCTCGTCTCCAACGCGCTGCGCTACACCGAGGCCGGTCGCATTCTGATCGGCTGTCGGCGCCAGGGGGCGGATGTCGAGGTCCAAGTCTGGGACACGGGGGTCGGCATCGAAGCGAAAAACCTCGAGAAGATCTTCGATGAGTACTTCCAGGTCGGCAATGCGGCCCGCGACCGGCGCAAGGGCCTCGGACTCGGCCTGGCCCTCGTCCACCGCCTGTCGGCGCTGCTCGATCATCCGGTTCGGGTGGCGTCCGTCTTCGGACGGGGATCGATGTTCGCGATCCGCATCCCGCTCGGCGACAGCACGGCCGCCTCTGCCCCGCCAGGACCAACCAGCGTGGAGGCCCTACGGAACCATGCGAGCATTCTGCTGGTCGAAGACGACGAAGCCGTGCTCGAGGCCACGGCCCGTCTGTTACGCCAATGGGGCTATCGCGTGGCCGCCGCGCGCAGCGGCGAGGACGCGGTCAAGATGTGCGAAAGCGGCGCCGTCGCGCCGGACGTGGTGGTCGCCGACTACCGGCTGCCCGATGGGATCGACGGCATCGGCGCCGTGCTGCGGCTGCGCGGGAGCCTGGGCCCGGAGCTGCCCAGCATCATCGTCACCGGGGACACCTCCGACCAGGTCACCCAGGCGGTCGCGGAAGCCGGCTGCGATTTGCTCCACAAGCCGGTCGCACCGGCGAAGCTGCGCGCTCTCCTGCGCCATCGGCTGGACGGGAAGGCAAAGCCCTTGTCCGGCGAAACCGCCGCCTGAAGTTGGATCGCCGGGCGTTTACGGGGCGATCTAGTTGAGGATGACTTGATGGGCGAAATCGCGCCCGTTCGAGATCGTGATGTGGGTGAAGCCGAGCATCTTCGCCAAGTCGAAGAAGGTGAACCAGTCCTGCACGCCGAGCTCCTGCATGATCGGCATGCCGC
>JAKSDN010000216.1 GCA_022360075.1 Kiloniellales bacterium
CCCGGCTCCGGCACGACGGCGATCATGCTGGGCGCGCTCTTGTCCTACGGCATTCAGCCGGGGCCCAGGCTCTTCATCGACAACCCGGCCGTCTTCTGGTCGGTGATCATCTCGATGTACATCGGCAACGTGATCTTGCTCATCCTCAACCTGCCGCTGATCCCCTACATCGCGCGCATCCTGGCGATTCCTTCGAACGTGCTGATCCCCTTGATCATGTTCTTCTCGCTGATCGGGGTCTACTTCGTCTCCTTCAACACCTTCGACATCCACCTGATGGTGATCTTCGCCGTCGCCGCCCTGACGCTTCGGCTGCTCGACTTTCCCATGGCGCCGATGCTGCTGGGCTTCATCCTCGGCGGCATGATGGAGGAGAACCTGCGCCGGGCGCTCATCATCAACAACGATTCCTGGTCGTTCCTCTGGGAGCGCGGCCTGACGCTCTCGATCCTGATCATCGCCGCGCTGGTGCTGATCGTGCCGATCGTCGCGCCGCGCATCGCACGGCTGCTGGGCCGCAGCCGCGTGACGGCCGGCGAAGGGGGATAGGGGCGGCTATACCGAGTGCCACTGGTCCTTAACACCCGAGATGCGCTCAAGCGCCCTTCACGCCCTTCGGCATCGTCCCATCGTCCCCATCCTGAGCTTGTGAAGAGATCGATGTGGGGCTGGAATGACATCGTGCGTCCTTCGAGACGCTCGCTTTGCGGGCTCCTCAGGATGAGGACATTTCTTTATGCCACCAAAGGCCTACCTCATCCTGAGGAGCGTCCGACGGGACGCGTCTCGAAGGACGCACGACGGTCATGCAGCGCTATCCGAACGCTCGAGCCAGCAAATCCTCATACTTCGACAGGCTCAGCATGAGGAGATAGGGCACGCGATCTTCAGAGTGCCAAAGGTCAGGATCAACAACACTCGGTGCTAGTCGTTCGGGCCCGGGCCGATGAACTCGACCATGTTGCCGTCGGGGTCCTTCACGAAGACCTGGGCGAATTCGGCGGCCGGCGGCACGTTCTCGAGGACCTCCAGACCCATGGCCTTGAAGGCGCGGCCCTTGGCCGGCACGTCGTCGGTCCAGAGCGCGAAGTGCGGGTAGCTCAGGGTCCAGGAATTGCGCTCCTCGTCGGGCTTGCGGAGCGCCTCGTTGACCAGGATGTGGAGCTGCAGTTCGCCGTCGAGGCCGAACCAAATGCCGGGCACGCCGAGATCGGGCCGGTAGACCTCCTCCAGCCCGATCACGTCGCGGTAGAAGGCGCGCGCCCGCTCCAGATCGGTGACGGTGATCGAGAGGTGACGAAAGCTGCCCTCGGGCACCCGCTCTGCCATGCACCCCGGTCCCTTCTCGCTTAGGCCTCCACGGCGCTCTTCTGGGCGATGTAGCCGCTGTCGTCAAGATGGCCGCCGTGCTCTTCGGCTTCCTTGATCAAGTCCTTATGCCAATCGAGCCGGCCGCCGTCGTCGCCGCCGACCACGGCGATCACATGGATGGTCTTATCGTCGGCGTTCCGGAAGCCGCGCATGACGCCGATCGGCACCGTGACCGTGTCGAGCGGGCCGAGCTCGACCTCGTTCTCGCCCTGGTCGCCCCAGAAGACCGCCAGCTTGCCGTCGACCGGCATGAAGACTTCTTCCGTGGAGTGGGAATGCAGGCCGGCGCCCTTGCCGGGATCGACTTCGATCAGCGAGAAGCTGAAGGGATGGCGCACGTCGATCGCCGGCTTCATGGCCGGGTCTTCGAACACGGACTGCCCGATGATCGAATAGAGGTTGCGCTCGTAGCGCGGGATCACCGTGTCGATGAAGGACTCCGGATAGGGCACCAGGTCCTTTCGGCGCGCGACGCGGGTCTTCAGCATTTCCTCAACGCTCGGGGTTGGATTCGCCATGGTCTCCCTCTTGGGTTGGATGGGGCGGGCGGGACCTGTCCCAGCGGATAGGCCCCTGCCCTGCCCGATCTGCTCTACTCAGCCGCCGCCTTGCCTTGCGCCTCCTGAATCATGTGCCAGATCTTGTTCGGCCGCAGAGGCAGCTCGGTGATCTGGATCCCGAAGGGGCTCAAGGCATCGCAGATGGCATTGGAAAGCGTGCCCGGGATCGCGCTCGGCCGGCCCTCGCCGATGCCGCGCGAGCCGAGCGGCGTGTGCGGACAGGGGGTCGGCGCGTGCGTGACTTCGATGTGCGGCACGTCGGCCGCCGTCGCCAGCTTGTAGTTCTCGAAATCCGCCGTGAGCTGTTGGCCGTTCTCGTCGTAGACGAACTGCTCGAAGCAGGCATTGGAAATACCTTGCACGATGGCGCCGTGCATTTGGCCCGCGACGATCTGCGGGTTGATGATCCGGCCGACGTCCTCGGACGTGGTCCAGCTCAGGATCTTCCATTGGCCGGTGTTGATGTCGACCTCGACCTTGCAGCAGTCGGCGTTGAAGCAGGTCATCGGCTTCTCGGCCTCGAAGAAGGAGGTCTGCTCGAGACCGCCGCTCACGCCTTGGGGCAGGTTGATCGGCGCCATGATGATGCGCTCGACCATCTCGCGGAAGGTCTTGCGCACGTTCTCGGTCTTCGCATAGACGATCTCGCCCTCGCGGAACTCGAAGTCGTCGGGATCGACCTCGCCCAGCTCCAGGTCGTGGGCCATGACGATGGCGATCTTGCGCTTCAGCTCCTTACAGGCCTGGAAGGCGGCACTGACGAAGTAGGAGCCGGCGCGCGCGCCGATCGTGCCCGAGCCGAAGGGCGTGGTGCCGGTGTCGCCGGTCTGCACCACGATGTCGTTGGGGTGGATGCCGAAGGCGTAGGCGACCACCTGGGCGACCGTGGTTTCGTGGCCCTGGCCGCCGGGCGCGTCGCCCTCGAAGACCTGGACCTTGCCGCGCGGGTCGAGGCGGACCGTGGCCGCGCCGTAGCCCGGCTGGTTCTCCATCGGCACCAGCAGCTCCGAGGCGACGCCGGACAGCTCGACGCCGATGCCGAAGCCGATGCCGATGTAGCGGCCCTCCTTGCGCGCGGCCTCCTGCTCCTTGCGGAAGCCGGCCAGGTCGACGTGCTTCTGCAGGTTGTCCCAGACCTTGATGTAGTCGCCGGAGTCCATGTACTCGCCGGTGATCGAGGTATGCGGCAGCTCCTTGATCATGTTCTTGCGCCTGACCTCGGCCGGCTCCATGCCGCACTCGCGCGCGACCATGTCGATGGCGCGCTCGGTCGCAAAGCGGGTCGGGAACTCGCCGAAGGCACGCGCCGGGCTGAGCGCCGATTTGTTCGTGCAGGCGACGCGAATCTTCACATCGCCGATCGGCCACTCGTAGCCGTTCGGCATCTCGACCGCGCCGAGGAAGGGCATGAGGAAGCCCCAGTAGACCCCCTCGCAGCCGTCGCCGCAGTCGCCGATGCCGCGGTTGCGCATGGCCAGAAGCTGACCGTCCTTAGTCGCCGCGACCTCGAGGTCGTGGATCTGATCGCGCTCCTGGCTGACCGCCATCAGATGCTCCTGACGCGACTCGATCCAGCGCACCGGCCGGCCGAGCTTGCGCGCCATGTAGGCGACGATGATCGGCTCGCGGTAGAAGGGCGCCTTGACACCGAAGCCGCCGCCCTGGTCGCGCGGTGCCACGACGCGGACCTTCTCGGCCGGAATCTCCAGGATGTCGGACAGGGCCAGGCGGTCGATATGCGGTCGCTGGGTCGTGACGTAGGCGAACAGACCGTCGGAATCGTCCCACAGGCAGAGCGCGCCGCGGGTCTCCATGGGCGTCACGCCGCAGCGGTGGCAGCGGAAGCGCTGCTTGATCACCACGTCCGCGGAATCGAAGACCGCTTGAACCTTCTTGTCGTTCTCGGCCTGCTCCTCGGCCGTCGCGCCGCCGGTGAAGGTCATCTCGAAGATCAGGTTGTCGGCCCAGCCCTCATGCACGATCGGCGAGCCGGGCTCCAAGGCCTTCTCGGGGTCACCCACATAGGGCAGCTCGTCGTACTCGACCTCGATCGATTCGGCGGCGTCCTCGGCCACGTACTTGTCGCGCGCGATGACGGCGGCCAGCGCGTCGCCGTGAAAGCGTACCTTGCCGACGGCGAGCGGCCAGTGCTTGGGGTACTTGGCCGGCATGTTCGGCACGACCACGGCCTGCGGCAGCGCCTCGATCTCGTCCTTGATGTCATCGCCGGTGATGACCGCAACGACGCCCGGCATGGTCTTGGCCTTGCTGGTGTCGATCGACTTGATCTTGGCGTGGGCGACCTGGCTGCGCACGAAGATCAGGTGCAGCATGCCGGGCGCATCGATGTCGGCGATGTAGCGGCCGCGCCCCGTGA
>JAKSDN010000455.1 GCA_022360075.1 Kiloniellales bacterium
CCGCTAGCCCCGGATGTGCAAAACGCAGATCAGCGTGAACAGCCGACGGGCCGTGTCGAAATCGATCTCGATCTTGCCGTCGAGGCGGTCGCGCAGAAGCTCGGATCCCTCGTTGTGGAGACCGCGGCGACCCATGTCGATAGCCTCGATGCGTGACGGGCTCGCCGTCTTGATCGCCTCGAAATAGGTCTCGCAGACGGTGAAGTAGTCCTTGTCGATACGACGGAAGGGCGAAAGCGGCAGCGTCACGGTGCCGAGCTGCGTGTCGCCCTCGCTGTTGATGTGGAACTGAAGCCGGTTCTCCTCGATCGCCAGTCGCAGGCGATAGGGGCCCCGATAGTCGCCGACCGGCGCGAAATAGTTCTCCTCCAACAGGTCGTAGATCGCCACGGCCCGCTCGTGCTCGACATCGGGATTGCGCCGGACGACGCTCTTCTCATCGAGCACGATATCGGCGATGCGCTGCTGCACCGCCTGGTCCGGCGGACCGTCAGACATTGACCGGCTCCGCCGCACTCGCCTCCGTCGTGCGCCCGCGCTCAGCCATCGCCATCGACAGGTTGTTTGAGCCGCAGGGCAACGGAGAGCGCGTGGGCGTCCAGGCCCTCGGCTTTGGCCAGCGTTACGGCCGCAGGACCAAGGCGAGCCAGCGACTGCGCGTCGCAGGCCAGGATCGAGCTGCGTTTCATGAAGTCGAGCACCGAGAGGCCGGAGGCAAAGCGGGCGCTCCTGTCGGTCGGGAGCACGTGATTCGGTCCGGCGACGTAGTCGCCGAGCGCCTCGGGCGTATGGCGTCCGAGAAAGACTGCACCGGCGTTGCGCACGGCGGCGAGCAGGCCATCGGGCTCATCCGTCGCCAGCTCGAGATGTTCCGGCGCGATCCGGTCGATCAGCGGCACGGCGTCCGAGAGCGTGGACACCAGGATGATCGCGCCGTGAGACTCCCAACTGGCGCGCGCGGTCTCGGCGCGTGGCAGGCGTTGCAGGTGGGCCTCGACCTGGCCTGCGACCGCCTCGGCCAGGGCGGCGCTGTCCGTGATCAGGATCGACTGAGCGGCGCTGTCGTGCTCGGCCTGGGCCAGCAGATCGGCGGCGATCCAAGCCGGCTCGTTGTCCGCATCGGCGACCACGAGGACCTCCGAAGGGCCCGCGATCATATCGATGCCAACCAGGCCGAAGACCTGACGCTTGGCTTCGGCCACGTAGGCGTTGCCGGGCCCGACGATCTTGTCGACCGGGGCGATCGTCTCGGTGCCGTAGGCCAAGGCGGCCACCGCCTGAGCGCCGCCGACCCGATAGATCTCGTCGATGCCGGCGAGCTGCGCCGCCGCCAGGACCAGCGGGTTGAGGAGCCCGTCCGGCGCGGGGACGGTCATCACCAGGCGCGGCACGCCCGCGACCTTGGCCGGCAGCGCGTTCATCAGCACCGACGAAGGATAGGCCGCCGTGCCGCCTGGAACGTAGAGCCCGACGGACTCGATCGAGGTCCAGAACTGGCCCAGACGCACGCCGGCCTCGTCGCGGTAGTCGAGGTCCTCCGGCTTCTGCCGGCGGTGATAGTCGGCGATCCGCTCGGCCGCGAGGCGTAGCGCCGAAAGAGTCGCCTCATCGCAGCTCTGCGCCGCGGCCTCGATCTCCGCGGCCGGGACGCGGAGCTCGTCGGGCCGCAGGCGCTGCCGATCGAAGCGCTCGGTGAGTTCGACCAGCGCCGCGTCGCCGCGCAAGGCGACGCTGGCCAGGAGCTCGGCCACCTTCACGCGGACATCGGCCTGTTCGGCCCGCTTGGCGCCCAAGAAGCGCGCGAAGACCGCCTCGAAGTCGGGCGCCCGGGTGTCCAGCCTATGCGGCATCGGCGGCCTCGCGCAGGCGCTCGACCCAGGGTTCGAGCTCCACCGGCCGCGTCTTCAGGGCCGTGCGATTGACGATCAGGCGCGAGCTGACCTCGGCGATGGTCTCGATCTCGATCAGGTCGTTGGCGGTCAGCGTCGCGCCGGTCGAGACCAGATCGACGATCCGGCGGCAGAGCCCGAGCCCCGGCGCAAGCTCGATCGCCCCGTTGAGCTTGATGCACTCGGCCTGGACCCCACGCGCGGCGAAGTGCCGGCGCGTGAGTTCCGGATACTTGGTCGCAATGCGGATATGGCTCCAGCGGGTCGGATCGTCCTGGCTGGCCATCTCGCGCGGCGCCGCGACGGCGAGGCGGCAGTGGCCGATGCCCAGGTCGACCGGCGCATAAAGCTCGGGGTAGTCGAACTCCATCAGCACGTCGTTGCCGGCGACGCCGAGCTGCGCGGCGCCGAAGGCGACGAAGGTCGCCACATCGAAGCTGCGCACGCGGATCAGGTCGAGATTCGGGTCTTGGGTCGCGAAGCGAAGCCGCCGTGCCGATTCGTCGCCGAAGGCAGGCTCCGGCACGATCCCGGCCCGCTCGAGCAGAGGGATGAGCTCGCGCAGGATGCGGCCCTTCGGCACGGCCATGGTCAGGGGATCGCTGGCAGGCAAGCCTCGTCTCCGGCGTCTCGCGTCTGGGGCGTCTCTCGTCTGGCCCGGCGCCCGAATCACGTCAAAGCCGCGGCCATCGGCCCGTCCCGATCAAGCCCCAGACGGGGCCTGCGCAGCGGCACGGGGCCTATCGGCGGCGGGCCCGGCAGGTACTAGCCCTTGCCGTCCTCGCCGTCCAGACGATGTTGCGGGCGCCAGCGCGTGGGCCAGGCCTCCCCCAGATCTTCCAGGTGGCAGGCGATCCCCGTCACGTCGAGGCGTATCGCCGCGCCATCGGAGAACAGCAGGGTCACGGCGCCGGGCGCGGTATCCACGGTCAAGAGGTTGAGGAACTGGTCGCGCTGCTTGAGGTCCAGTCCCTTGAAACGGACCTGGGTCACCCGATCGAAACAGACGCCGCAGTTGATCCGCTCGTAGGGCGCGGGCTCCGCGTCTTCGTCGAAGGCGGCGTCCTCCGCCTGCTCGTCCGTCACGGGCTCTTCCGGGGACCTTTCCATGCCCTCGGCCGCCCTTCCGGCGCCTTCCCAGCGGAAACGATTGGCGACCATGACGAAGCGGTTTTCCCGCTTCAGATAGGCGACGTCTTTCAGCGGCACGAGAGCATCCTGGAGGACGCCGGCGATCACCCGCACATCGTCGGGGTCGCGGGCACGCAGCTTCAGCCTGTCGGAAGCTGCCATCCTACTGCCCCTGGCCTAGTCCCGGACCCGCTCGATGTCCGCACCGCAGACGGCCAGCTTCTCCTCCAGCCGCTCGTAGCCGCGGTCGAGGTGATAGACCCGGTTGAGCACCGTCTCGCCTTCGGCCGCCAGACCCGCGAGCACGAGAGAGACACTCGCGCGGAGATCGGTGGCCATCACCGGGGCGCCCTTGAGCGCGGCACCGCCGCCGATCACGGCGGTATTGCCCTTGACCCTGATGTCGACGCCCATCCGGCCGAGCTCCGGGGCGTGCATGAAGCGGTTGTCGAAGATCGTCTCGGTAATGGTCGTGTCGCCCTCGGCGGTGGCCATGAGCGCGGTCATCTGGGCCTGCAGATCGGTCGGGAAGCCGGGGAAGGGCTCGGTCACCACATCGACGCCCTGGAGCCGTCCGTTCGCCCGGCGAACGCGCAAGCCTCGATTGGTCTCCTCGATCTCGACGCCGCTCTCGGCCAGGACTTCGATCACCTTGGTGAGATGGTCGGTGCGACCACCGGTGAGGTGGAGCTCGCCATCCGTGATCGCGGCGGCCATGGCGTAGGTCCCGGTCTCGATGCGATCCGGGATCACGCTGTGCGCGGCGCCGCCGAGCCGCTCCACGCCTTCCACCACGATCACCTCGTTGCCGGCACCTTCGATGCGCGCGCCCATCTTGGTCAGGCAATCGGCGAGGTCGACGATCTCAGGCTCGCGGGCCGCGTTGACGATCCGCGTCTCGCCCCTGGCGAGCGTCGCGGCCATCAGAAGGTTCTCCGTCGCGCCGACCGACACTTGCGGGATCACCACCTCGGCGCCGACCAGACCGCCGGGCGCGGCGGCGTGGATGTAGCCGTCCACGAGCTCGACATCGGCGCCCAGGTCCTGCAGCCCCTTGACATGCAGGTCCACCGGCCGCGTGCCGATCGCGCAGCCCCCGGGCATCGACACCTCGGCCGTCCCGAAGCGGGCCAAAAGCGGCCCGAGCACGAGAAAGCTCGCCCGCATCTTGCGCACGAGGTCGTAGGGTGCCCGCGTGCTGGTGATGCGCCGGGCCGTCATCTCCAGCACCCGGCCGGCATGGCCGCCGTTGGCGGCATGGCCGTTCATGTGGATCTCGACCCCGTGCTGGACCAAGAGGTTGGCCAGGGTCGTGATGTCCATCAGGTGCGGCAGGTTCGAAAGGCTCAGCGTCTCCTCGGTGAGCAGACTGGCGGCCATCAGAGGCAGCGCAGCGTTCTTGGAGCCGGAAATCGGGATGTCCCCGACCAGCGGGCGCCCGCCTCGGATCTTGATTCTGTCCATTCAACGTCCTTCGCTCAGCGCCGCGCCCCGGAAATCCGCGAGGGGCGCCGGGACCGCAGCGCTCCCCAGCCGCGACGGATTTGCCGTGACCGGCAAGCATGCTGCGACGCGATGTCGCCGGTTTGTAAGGAAATCGGCGGCCGGCCTCAAGTCCCGTCCCGGCTCCCTGCCGCTCCGTCGGCCTTCGTGCCGGGCGCAGGCGCCGCTTCGGCGTCCTCGCGCGCGCGGGTCTGGGTCTTGCGCCGCCTCAGATTGGCCCGCAGCGCCTCACCGAGCCGCTCCCGACGCTCCTGCGCCGGGGCGCCGGGCTTCGCCTGGGAATCCGGTGTCTTTGACGAATCGCTCATCATCGGCAAGGCAGACTGCGGGCAAGAGGCAGTGCGGTCAAGATCGTGGCTACGGCGCCTTGGGACGCCAAAAAACCGGCCCCGACGACGGGCTTGCCTTCGAACCAGGCCAGTGGCAAGTTCCGCGGCAATC
>JAKSDN010000978.1 GCA_022360075.1 Kiloniellales bacterium
CGCACGTGCATAATCTGACCAATTGGACAGCTTTCTGACTTGGCTGTCCGAGCCCAGGAAACAAGACGGTCCGCCCGCCTCGCGTCGCCGCAGCGGTTCGGGGCCGCGTGGGGAGATCTGAGGAGGCGTTTGCATGGCGATTCTGATTCGCGGCGGGACCGTGGTGACCGCCGACCTGTCGCAACGGGCCGACATCCTGACCGAAGGAGACAAGATCGTCGCCATCGGCGCCGATCTCGAGGCGCCGGAGGGCGCGGAGGTGGTCGACGCGGGCGGCGCCTATGTCATGCCGGGCGGCATCGACCCGCACACCCACATGGAGCTGCCCTTCATGGGCACTGTCGCTTCGGAGGACTTCTTCTCCGGCACCACGGCGGGCGCGGTCGGCGGGACGACCATGATCATCGACTTCGTCATCCCGAACCCGCAGCAGGACATCATGGAGGCCTACCACACCTGGCGCGGCTGGGCGGAGAAGGCGGCGACCGACTACTCCTTCCACGTCGCGATCACCTGGTGGGACGACACGGTGCACGAGGCCATGGGGACGTTGACCCGCGACTACGGGGTCAACTCCTTCAAGCACTTCATGGCCTACAAGGGCGCCATCATGGCCGACGACGAGACCCTGGTGAACTCCTTCAGCCGGGCGCGCGAGCTGGGGGCGATCTGCACGGTCCACGCCGAGAACGGCGAGCTGGTCTTTCACCTGCAGCAGGACATGCTCAAGCGCGGCATCACCGGGCCCGAGGGCCATCCGCTGTCGCGCCCGCCCGAGGTCGAGGGCGAGGCGGCCGACCGGGCGATCCGCGTCGCCCAGGTGCTCGATGTACCGCTCTACATCGTGCACAACTCCTGCAAGGAGTCGCTGCAGGCCATCACCCGCGCGCGGCAAGAGGGCCAGCGCGTGTTCGGCGAGGTCCTCGCCGGCCACCTGCTGGTCGACGATTCGGTCTACCGCCATCCCGACTGGGACACGGCGGCGGCGCACGTCATGAGCCCGCCGTTCCGGCCGCGCAAGCACCAGGAGGCGCTGTGGCGCGGGCTCCAGGCCGGCATGCTCCAGACCACGGCGACCGACCACTGCTGCTTCTGCGCGCCGCAGAAGCGCATGGGCCACAACAACTTCACCCAGATCCCCAACGGCACCGGCGGCGTGGAGGACCGCATGCACGTGCTCTGGCACCACGGCGTCAACTCCGGGCGCCTGACCATGAACGAGTTCGTCGCCATCACCTCGACGAACGCGGCCAAGATCTTCAACATCTATCCGCGCAAGGGCTCGATCTCGGTCGGCGCCGACGCCGACATCGCGATCTGGGACCCAGCCAAGGAGCGCACGATTTCCAAGGACACGCACCATC
>JAKSDN010001243.1 GCA_022360075.1 Kiloniellales bacterium
CTCGAGTCGAGCCACGTGATCCCTGCCCTCATACGCAAGATCCACGATGCCAAGGCGGCGAATCAGCCGACGGTGACGATCTGGGGCAGCGGCCGGCCGCTGCGCGAGTTCCTTCACGTCGACGACTGCGCCGACGCCCTGGTCCACCTCCTGAAGCACTATTCCGGCGAGTCGCAGGTCAACATCGGCTATGGCGAGGATGTCTCGATCGAACAGCTCGCCCGCAGCGTGGCCGCGGTGATCGGCTACGAAGGTGGCTTCAGCTTCGATACGAGCAAACCCGACGGCACGCCGCGCAAGCTGCTCGACAGCGGCCGGCTGCGGCAGCTCGGCTGGCGGCCGAAGATCGATCTGGAGACCGGGTTGCGGCAGACCTACGCCTGGCTCCTGGAGCAGGGCGATGCCTTCCGCGGCCGCTGAGCGGCGCACGAACTGTTAACCATTTGCCAGCAAAGTAGATTTCCCAGGCACGCCCAAGGCGCCAATGTCGCAGCATGTCCTCATCGCTCCACGCAGCCTGTGCGGAACCAGGCCAGGACGATCCGCCGCCGTTGTCCTTCGATGGCCGTGACGCGGCCTCGGCTTCCGGCCAGCTCGTCGGCCTCAACTACGACCCGGCGACGACACAGGCCAAGCTCTTCGCGGCCCATCGCGCCTGGGCCGAGACCTACGCCCGGCCGCTCTATCCCGCCGAACCCGGTCACAGGAACGATCCGAGCCCGGAGCGGCGCTTGCGCATCGGCTATGTCTCGGGCGATTTCAGGCGCCATCCCGTGGCCTTCTTCGTGCTGCCGTTCCTCAAGCAGCACGACCGCGATCGCTTCGACTGCACCTGCTACGACAACAATGACAAGCGCGACGACCTGAACGCGCTGCTCCGGGAAACGGCGCCGCTCTGGCGCGAGGTCGCCGGATTGAGCGATTCGGCGCTCTTCGAGCGGATCCGCGCGGACGGCATCGATATCCTGGTCGACCTCTCCGGCCACACGCCGCACAACCGCCTTTCGGTCTTCGCGCGCAAACCGGCCCCGGTTCAGGTCACGGCCATCGGCTACGTCAACACGACCGGCCTCGAGACCATGGACTATCGGCTGACCGATGCCTGGTGCGACCCGCCGGGCGCGGATGACGCGCTCTACAGCGAGACCCTCTGGCGCCTGCCCGGCGGCTTCAACTGCTACGCACCGCCGATGGGGATTCCAGAGCCGGGGCCCGCGCCCTTCCTTTCGAACGGCCACCTGACCTTCGGCTCGTTCAACAACCTGGACAAGATCTCGACGCCGGTCCTCAATCTCTGGGCCGCCATCCTCGCAAACCTGCGCAACGCGCGGCTGATCATGAAGACCAAGAGCCTGTCGCAGCCGGCGGTCCGCGAGCGGGTCCTCGGCCATTTTACGGCCGCCGGAATCGAGTGCGAGCGCATCGAGCTCATCGAGTGGAGCGCGACCCTGCGCGAGCACTTCGAGACCTATCGCCGGGTCGACGTCGCGCTCGACCCCTTCCCCTACAACGGCACGACCACGACCTGCGAGTCGCTGGTCATGGGGGTCCCGGTCATCGCGATGATCGGCGAGCGTCACGCCGCGAGAGTCAGCCACAGCATCCTCGCGCGCCTCAAGATGGAGGCGCTCTGCGCGCCGGACGCCGACGGCTATCTGGCCCGCGCCCTCGCCCTTGCCGCCAAGCCGGGTGTCATCGCCAGCACCCGCGCGAGCCTGCGCCAGCGCCTGGCCCGCTCGCCCCTGCTCGCCGCCGCCGCCTACACCGCATCCCTCGAGCAGGCGTTCCGGGAGATGTGGCGGCGCTGGTGTGCCTCACGCAGCGCGGCCTGAGCCTTCTCCCTCCGCCGCCGGGGCGAACCCGCCCAGGCCTTCCAGCAGCGGGCCGAGATGAGCCTTGTAACGGCGCCAGCGCCCCATCGAGGAGCGGTAGATCGGCTGGCGCACCTGCCAGCGGCTCGCGGTCTGGACGGGCCGCTCGGTCCGGTGGAACGCCGTGCAGGCCTCGTCCCACTCGAGCCCGCAGAACGCGAGCAGCGCCCGACTGGCGCCCTTCTGGTCGGCGACCAGGGCCTCGTAGTCCAACTCCATCATCTTCAGGGGCAGCACCGCGCGCCAATGCTCCATGAAGCGCCGGTAGTCGCGGTAGAAGGCGGCCAGGTCACCGAGTTCGAAGGCATAGTCCTGGCCCTTGGCGAAGTTCTGGAAATAGCCCGACAGGCAGGTGTCGACCGGATCGCGCCGACAGTGCAGCACGCGGGCACCGGGCAGCATGAGGCCGATCAGGCCGAGATAGCGGAAGTTCAGCGGCGCCTTGTCGACGAACCGCCCGGAATCCGGCGCCAAGCGCCGAACCCGTTCGAGGTAGGCGTCGCCGAAGCCGCTCAGGACACGCCCGTCGATCGCAGGGATGCAATCGGGATAGGGCAGCTTCTCCTTGTTGTGCTCGGCAAGCGCGCCGGCGATCGCATCGATGTCCGGAAGCTCGCCGGCGCCGTGCACGGCTGGATGACTGGCGAGGACCTGCTCGACCAGCGAGGTCCCGGAGCGCGGCATGCCGACGACGAAGACGAGCTCCTCGCCCTTCGTGCTCCGCGCCGCGCGCCGCCGAAGCAGCGCGGCATCGAACAGGGCGATCGCCTCGTCCGTCCTCGAGCGGTTTGCGTCCCGATCGAACCGCTTGCCTTTCTTTGCGTTGCCCTGGCGGTAATGCGCGAAGGCGCCGTCGTAATCGCCGATGTCGTCGAGCACCTTCCCGGCGGCGAAGTGCAGGAAGCACTGGTCCTCATCCGAGAGCCCCGGTGTTTTGATCAGCTTCTGGATGGCCGGGAGGACCGGATCGCCGGCGGCAAATTTCGTGCTGCCGGAAAGGTTGAAGTAGGCCTCGGCGTAGTCCGGTTTCAGCGCCACGGCCCGGCGGTAGTGCGCCACCGCTTCGTCGAGCCGGCCGACCGCCCCCATCAGGTAGGCCAGATTGTGGTGATAGGTGGCGTTCTCGGGATCGATGGCCAGCGCCTTGCGGACCAGGCCGAAGGCCTGCTCCAAATTCTGGCGCTGGATCTCGATGGTACCCAGGAGATGCCAGGCATCGGGGTTCCGCGGCTCCGTTTCGAGCACGGCGCTATAGCAGCGCGCGGCCCGGAGCAGCTCGCCGGACTTCTGCAGTGCGACGCCTTCCTGGAGCTTCGCGCGAATGTCATTTCCGCTCATCGGCCCCGCTCATCGGTTCGGCGTCATTCATAACTGGTCCCGTGGATGACGGCCCCAGGATCGAGGGCCGAGACTAGAGAGGCTTGCGGATCGTTCGAACCTACTTCAGCTCGCCCGCGCCTTGGCGAAGTCCAAGACGCGATCGGTCGCGACCGTGGCGCCGCTCGCAGTCTCTGCGTGCCGTTCGTGCGCCGTGCAAGGATCCAGGATCCCGGCACAGGGCCGACAAAGGGCTTCGGCCCGCCGCAAAGCCTTCTCCCGGTTGCGCAGCTCGAAGGACTGCGAGCGGGCGTGGCGCTCGATCGCCCAGCGGATCAGGGGCAGCAAGGCGCGGTCCGTCATCCGATCCTTGGCGATCATGGCCAGGACGCCGTATTGCAATGCCTCGAAGCAGAGCTCTTCCTGGCCGGAGCGGACCGCCAGGATCACCGGCACCGCCCTCGCCCCGCGCACCATCGTGATCGCCGTCTCGACGCCGTGAGAGTCCGCGAGGAACAGATCGAGCAGGATGATATCGATCTTGCGCTCGGCCACCGTGAGCAGGGCATCGGCCAGGGTCGGCACGGAGAGCACCTCGGCCGCGGCGCCGGTCTCGCGCAGCAGCCGGGCCATCACGCGCCGGCCGGTGCCGGCCTCCTGATCGGCCACGAGCACGGTCAGGCCCGCGTGCGAGAGGTGCCTCTCGACCGCCGCCGTGGCGTTGCTGCTCAAGCGCACAATTGACATTGCAAACTCGGCCGTCTTTTCATCACTCGAGCCAATCGTCGTTCCCGGCTCGAACCGTCCCTGGCCGACCCGCGGGGTATGCCCCGCAGTTCCGTCAATCTTCGTTAACGCTAGCTATCGGCATGACCGATTAAGAAATAGTTAAATCGGGTAACCTGAATTTCCTGGAGAACTAGAGCTTTCAGCCATCCATCGCGGAGGATTCGGGATCCGGGCGCGGATCGTCCGGGCTTGCCCCGAGCGCCCCGATGAGATCGCGCAGCTCCGCCATGGCGGCCGCGAGGCGCTCAGGGTCGACGGAGCGCAGCACCAGAGTGACGCCGAAGACGCCGCGCCGGTGAAAGGGATAGCTTCCCATCTCGACGTCGGCGTAGCGCCCTTGAAGGCTGCCCAGACCGGGCGACAGCACACTCTCCGGCAGAGCGACGGAAAGCGACTCGGACAGCAGGGGCCGCCCCCCGTCCAGGCGGTGGCGCAAGCTCTCGAACATCGCCTGCATGACCGCCGGAATCCCGGCCATGACGAAGACGTTTTCGATCTGAAAGCCCGGCGCCGCGCTGACGGGGTTCTCGATCAGCGTGGCGCCTTCGGGCGTGCGGGCCATGCGCAGCCGGCCTTCGTTCAGCTCGCCGGGAGGATAGTGGTTCTCGAGGATGGCGCGGGCCTGCGGGTTCTCGATCAGCGGCAAGCCGACGGCCTTGGCCACCGCCTCGGCCGTGATGTCGTCGTGGGTCGGACCGATTCCACCGGTGGTGAAGATATAGTCGAAACGGGATCTCACCTGCCTGACCGTATCGACGATGACGGCCTCGTCGTCGGGAATGACCCGAACCTCGCGCAGGCGGACCCCGAGGTCGTTCAGCCTTGCCCCGAGATGAGCGATGTTGGCGTCGCGCGTGCGGCCCGACAGGATCTCGTTGCCGATGACCAGGAGACAAGCGGTGACGACGTGTTCGGACATGGCCAGGAGCGGGCCGGACGGCGCGGGCGAAATCCGGTTCAGCCCCGGATGTAGCCCTTGCCCTCCATGCAGTCGTTGATCAGGACCGTGCGGCGCTTCTTGTGATCGTAAATGTTCATACGATTGGTCAGCGCCGTGAAGCCCAGGCCCTTGTCGGCATCGTCACGGGCCGCGGCGACGTCGCTCTCGATGCGAATGTCGTGCTCGACCTGCGACCAGGCGTAGCGATAGCAGGCCTCAATGTCGGCGCGATGCTGCTCCGGCGTGATCTCGGGCTTACGCCAGGCCGAGGCGAATGTCACCGGCGGCGCGGCCTTGTCCGACTCAGCGGGGATCAGCGTGATGGTCTCGTCGACCACCTCACGCTGACCACTGTCGAGCGTCCGCGCCCGGGCGATCAGGGCCGGCGGCGGTGCCGCCCGGCCGGCCGCTCCCTGCCGGGGCGTGCCGTAGGGATAGGTCCCGGCGACCGTGCCGCTCCCACCCGATGAGCCGCCCCCCGCTGCCGATGCGCTGCGCGACTCCGACGAGGCCGAACTGGCCGCAGCGGTGGCGGCCGTGACCGTCGCCTTGGGCGGTGGGGGATAGGGCGTGCTCGTGCAGGCGACGAGCAAAAGCGCGATGGGAAGAACGCGCAAAAATGTCGAGAGCTGCATTGAATTCCGTGTCCCAGCACCACCGGACGCTGTTCTTGGTAAACCTGCGCCCGATACCGCTCTCTTGCAAGAGCCCTTGCCTGAGCCCCAATTTTGACGCTCTCTTGGCGCCGCCATGGACTTCCCCGCCCCCTTGATTCCAGCGCGCCTGCTGCGCCGCTACAAGCGCTTCCTCGCCGATGTCGAGCTGGCGAGCGGAGAGACGGTGACCGCCCACTGCCCCAACCCGGGCAGCATGCTGGGGCTGGCCGATCCGGACCTGAGAGTCTGGCTCCTGCCGGCCCAAAATCCCAAGCGCAAGCTCGGCTATTCCTGGGAGCTGGTCGAGCTGGGCAAAGCGGACGATCGCGACAGGCTTCTGGTCGGCATCAATACGGGCCGGCCCAACACCGTGGTCGCCGAGGCCATTTCGGACGGAGCGCTACCCGAGCTCGCAGGCTACGGCCGGCTGCGGCGCGAGGTCCGCTATGGCACGAACAGCCGGATCGACATCCTGCTCGAGGACGACGGACGAGAGCCCTGCTACGTCGAGGTCAAGAACGTGCACCTGGTGCGCCGGGCCGGAGTCGCAGAGTTCCCGGATTCGGTGACCGCCCGAGGTGCCAAGCACCTGGTGGAGCTGGCCAAGGTGCGCGAAGGCGGCGCCCGCGCCGTCATGGTCTACCTGGTCCAGCGTGGCGACTGCGCGCACTTGGAAATCGCCGCCGATATCGACCCCGGCTACGACCGCGCCCTCCGAACGGCCGTCGATCGCGGCGTCGAGACGCTCTGCTATAGCTGTAAGATCACGGAGACTGGAATCAGGCTCGACCGCGCCTTGCCCCTGGCGTTGTAGCGGCCCCTCGGAGCTTCCTGGCTCGAACTGTCGCTACACCCCAAGGGTGCGTCCCTCCAGACGCGCCCCGCTCAACCAGGTCTCTCGCTTGTCTCGTCAAGGCCTGTATGAGATTTGCGGTCGAGCGTTTGTAACAATTTTGTGTATAACTGACAGAGTCTACTATTGGTCTGTTCTATCAAAGTAGAACCGGGTGCCGGATCGGGCGCCCCGCCTTGCTGCGCTCGTATTGTCATGGCGCCCGGCTTGGGATAAAGCATCTCGCCTTCAAGGCGAAATGGGGATCGGGATGGGTATCGAGAGCAAGTGCGTTCTCCTTCTCAGCCTGCCGAACTTCGACCGCCGCTATCTGTTCCACAAGGAAATGGGCAGCGGCGTCGGCTTCAAGTCGCTGCGCGCGCCTCACCACCAGGGGACGCTGCGTCGCGTCTATCCGATCGCCGAGCTGGAGTACGCCGCCGCCGTGCTGCGCGAAGCCGGTCACGATGTCGTGATCGACGATGACCAGTACCGCGATTCGACCGAGCCGGACGCCTTCCACGCGGCCCTGAAGGCGCGCTGCGCCGAACCCGATTCGATCTTCGTGCGCACCAGCCTGCCGACCCTGCTGCTCGACCTCGAGCAGGCCGAGACGCTGCGGGCACTCTATCCGGGCGTGCCGCTGCACATCTTCGGGCCGCTGTTCGCCGCCCCGGAGGTCGTGGACTTCGTGACCGAGAAGAAGGTCTACGACGGCATCGTCACCAGCGAGATCGAGAGCGTCATCGTCGCCATTGTCGAGCATCGGGACCCGGAGACGATCACCGGCTTCCACAGGCTCGTGGAGGGAACCTATCGCTGCGCCAATCCGACGCGCGCCCTGACCGACATGCAGGCGTTGCCTCTGCCGGCCTACGACCTGGTCGACACCGACCGCATCGACCGCTTCATCATCCAGACCAGCCGCGGCTGCCCGATCGGCTGCAACTACTGCCCCTACTTCATCTCCCAGGGCCACAAGTTCCGGGCCAAGACCGCGAAACGCTCGATGGAGGAGATCCGCTATCTGGTCGAGCGCTTCGGCGCCAAGCGGATCATCATCCACGACCCGATCTTCACCCTCGACATGAAGCGCGTCACCCGGCTCTGCGAGCTGCTGATCGAGGCCGATCTCGGCGTCGAGTGGGAGTGCGAGAGCCACATGAACCACCTCGACCCGGGCCTGATCGCGCTGATGTACAAGGCCGGCCTGCGGATCCTCGCCTTCGGGGTGGAATCGGCCAACGAGGACGTGCTCAAGCGGGCCAACCGCCGCTTCAAGAACTGGGACAAGGTCCGCGCGAACGTCGAGGCGGCCCGTGCGTTCGGCGTCGAGACCCGCGCCTATTTCATCCTCGCCCTGCCCGGCGACACCGTGGAGGGAGCCTACGCGACCGTGGAGCTGGCCAAGTACCTCGGCGCCGATCTCTCCAAGTTCAACCTGCCCAACCCCTATCCCGGTACCCAGGCCTACGCCGACGCCTTGGCCGAGGGCTGGCTCGACCGCGAGATCTACGAGATCGACCGCGAGCGCTTCTATCGCGCGCGCGGCCTGCACGGCCACGACGAGCCCTCGATGACGCCGCATATCTCCAATCGTCAGGCTCAGTACCTCAGCCGGATCGGCAACCATAGCCTGCTGCTGCAGCGCGAGGGCGGGCTCAGCCTCACCCGCCGCTCGAAGATCCTCGCCTACAAGATGGCGGTGCAGGGGATCGGGACCATGCGGCAGATCGGCCTGCAGGTCGCCTGAGTGCCGGACGCCGCGGCGCCGCCTTCGGGGGAGCCCAAGCAGCAGGTCGTGGTCCTGACCGGCGCCGGCGGCCGCTTCGGGCGCATTCTGGCCGAGCGCTTGATCGCCGAGCCAGGCCTCTTTCCCGTGCTGCTGACCTCCGATCCCGGGAAGCTGCCCTTCCCGCCGGACGACCAGCACGCGCGCTACCGGATCACACTCGCCGATCCGCAGTCCGTTCGCGAAGTCTTCGCGCGCATCCACGACGAGCAGGGCGACATCGACGCGCTGATCAACAACGCGGCGGTCATTACCGTCCCGGGGTTCGAGGACTTCGTGCGCAACGTCGATGACGGGCGCGTCCTGGAGAGCTTCGCGGTCAATGCCGGCGCCGCCCTGCTCTGCATCAAGTATGCCCTCGAGCGGGGCCGGCCGCGCGGCAAGAAGATCATCAATATCCTGGCCGGACGGGCGCTCACCGGCCACCTCCGCCACGTCGAGTACTACGCCTCGAAGGCGGGGCTCTACAACGCGACGAAGACGCTCGCCAACGACTATCCCGAGCACGTCTTCCGCAACGTCATGAGCGGGCGCATCGATCTGGGGGACCATGGCGACAGCCCGGACTCCATGTGGGCCTACATACGAGACCTGATCCACGAGGCCCGGCCAGCGCCCTACCGCGAAGTCTACTTCCGGCCGCGTGGCGAGTATCTCTGGCGCCTGCTGCAGTATTACTGGCGCCATTTCAGGTCTTGCGAGCGGCGGCCGGTCAAGCGCAACTAGGAGAGGAAATGTAGCGCTCGTTTGCGGTCTGTTAGGCCTTCCGGGGCAGGCTTGTCCGTGGACAACTTGGCCGCCGAGGTTGCAAAGAGCGCCACAAAGCCGTTGAATCGGGCATGAGTCCCATCCCATCTCTTATGGACGGAGGTCGGAGCTTGTTTGGGCGGTCCGGCTGGGCACGAGTGAAATGTCACAAGGTGAACCCGCTTTGAAAACGAACCCGGAAGAAAGGCGCATCGTCATCCACGGTCCGGAGGACTTCGAGTCCATGCGCAAGGCCGGGCGGCTCGCGGCGGAGACCCTCGACTTCATCACGCCGGCCGTTGTCCCCGGCGTCTCGACCGAGGAATTGGACCGGCGCTGCCACGAGCACATCTTGAGCCACGGGGCGGTCCCGGCGCCGCTGAACTACCGCGGCTTTCCCAAGTCGATCTGCACCTCCGTGAACCACGTGGTTTGCCACGGCATCCCCAACGACCGGAAAGTGCTGAAGGACGGCGATGTCATCAACATTGACGTCACCGTGATCCTCGACGGCTGGCACGGCGACACCAGCCGCATGTTCTTCGTCGGCAAGCCGAGCGTGAAGGCCCGGCGCCTGATCGAGGTGACCTACGAGGCCATGATGCGCGGCATCGAGGCCGTGCGGCCCGGCGCCACCCTGGGCGACATCGGCCATGCCATCCAGAGCCACGCCGAGGGCCACCGTTTCAGCGTCGTGCGCGACTTCTGCGGCCACGGCC
>JAKSDN010001005.1 GCA_022360075.1 Kiloniellales bacterium
AAACCTGGGCCCCGCGTCATGCGACGTGGCCTCGATGACTTCCATCGCGTCAAACTCGGATCCTCTCTGGCCTACACAGATGTGTGAATCCGATAGCCCAAGTTGGGGGGAGAGGGATGAGAAGGCTTGGCGAGGCGATCAGCCGCGCCTTAGCCGGAGCAGGGTGAGGGGGTGAACGGCAGTCACCCCGCCAACTTCTCGACCAACCCGTCGATCACAGCTTCCAGCCTGTGCAGATCATGCGGCTCCGACAGCCGGTGGTCGCCTTCCTTGACCAGCGTGACCTCGACGTCCTCGGATTCGATCCGCTCCATGATCCTGAGCGAGGTCTCCCAGGGCACGGCGGCATCGGCCGTGCCGTGGATCAGGCGCAGGGGGCAGGTGAGCGGGATCGGGGCGCGCAGCAGCAGGTGGCGGCGGCCGTCCTCGATCAGCTTCATGGTGATGCGATAGGGCTCGTCGCTGTACTCGGAGGGTTCCTCGTAGATCCCTTCACGCTCCAGCGTCGTTCGGATCTCGGGGGCGTAGCGCTGCCACATCAGGTCCTCGGTGAAGTCCGGCGCAGCGGCGATGCCGACCATTCCGGCGACCCGCTCCGGGCGGGCGAGGGCGGTGAGCAGCATGATCCAGCCGCCCATGGAGGAGCCGACCAGGACCTGTGGGCCCTCGGTCAGTTCGTCGAGGGCAGCGATCGCGTCCTCGGCCCAAAGGCCGATGGTGCCCTCGGTGAAGTCGCCGGACGACTGGCCGTGGCCACGGTAGTCGAAACGCAGGAAGGCGCGCCCGCGTGCGCGGGCATAGGCCTCCAGGGCGGTGGCCTTGGTGCCGGTCATGTCGGACATGAAGCCGCCGAGGAAAACGATCCCGGGTGCAAGCCCGGATGACTTGTGATAGGCGATTGTCATACCGCCGTCACGCGATAGGCTTTGCGGCGGCGCGGGCGCTTTTTCGTCAGGCATCGCAGGACCATTACATGATCACCCTCGAGCAGGCCAGTACGCAGGACGGGCGGCCGTGCGTGCTCCAGGTCTTGCCGGAGCTGGTGGCCGGCGGCGCCGAGCGTACGGCCGTCGATATCGCCGAGGCCCTGGTTCAGGCCGGCGGCCAGGCGATCGTCGCTTCCGAGGGCGGGCCCATGGAGCACGAGCTCTCTCGGGCCGGCGCCCACCACGTCAAGCTCCCGCTGGCCTCGAAAAATCCCCTGGTCATGCATCGCAACGTCAGCCGACTGACCCGGCTGATCGAGACGCAAGGGGTCGATATCGTGCATGCGCGCTCGCGCGCGCCGGCCTGGAGCGCGGCGGCGGCGGCCAAGCGCAGCGGCCGGCCTTTCGTCACCACCTTCCACGGCACCTACAACGGCGGCAGCCGGATCAAGCGGGCCTACAACGCGATCATGACCCGCGGCGACCGCGTGATCGCCAACTCCCACTTCATCGCCCGGCACCTGCGCGAGGTCTACAACCTCGATCCGAACCGGATCCGCGTGATCCAACGCGGCGTGGATCTCGCGCGCTTCGATCCGGTCCAGGTCAGCGCCTCGCGCGTGATCGCCCTGGCCCAGAAGTGGCGCCTGCCGGACGGCGTGCCCCTGATCATGCTGCCGGGGCGGCTCACCCGCTGGAAGGGCCAGACGTTGCTGCTCGATGCCCTGACCCGTCTGCAAGATGTCGAACTGTGTTGCGTGTTGGTCGGCCACGATCCGGCGCGCAGCGGCTATCGCCAGGAGCTCGAGAAGAAGATCGTCGATCTCGGCCTCGCCAGCCGGGCCTTCGTGCTCGAACACTGCGACGACATGCCGGCCGCCTATATGCTGGCCGACGTCGTGGTCTCGGCCTCCACCGACCCCGAGGGCTTCGGCCGGATCATCGGCGAGGCCCAGGCCATGGGCCGGCCGGTCGTCGCCAGCGACCACGGCGGCGCGCCCGAGCAGGTGATCGCCGAGCGCACAGCGTTCCTCTTCCCGCCGGGCGATGTCGAGGGGCTGGCTGCGGACCTGCGCCGGGCCCTGGCGCTGACGCCGGCCGACCGTCAGCGCCTTGCCGAAGCGGCGATCGACAATGTGCGGCAGTACTTCTCCAAGGAGCGCATGTGTTCGCGCACCCTCGGTCTTTATAACGAGGTGCGAAGCGCGCGCACTTACGATCGCCCCTTGGCCGTGCCGGCTTGAGGCCGGCGCCTCTGTCCTCTACGCACGCCGATTGGCCACTGACCGATTTACGCTTAACGCGCTCTTAAACCGCTGCGCCGATCCTTGACAGGAACAGACTTAATCCTACAGTTCGCGGCGCTATGAGCCAGCTTGCCGAAGAGAACCTAGCCAAAGAGAACGGGGCTGCCGGTATCGCCGTCACCCTGCCGGACGGTTCGCGCCGGTCCTTCGACGGTCCGGTGACCGGGGCCGATGTCGCGGCGTCGATCGGCGCGCGCCTGGCCAAGGACGCGCTCGCCATCAAGGTCGACGGCGCGCTGCGCGATCTCGCGCGGCCGATCGAGCGGGATGCGGCGGTGGAAATCGTCACCCGCGGGCATCCCGACGCCCTGGAGCTGCTGCGCCACGACTGCGCCCACGTCATGGCGCAGGCCGTGCAGGAGCTCTATCCCGGCACCCAGGTCACCTTCGGGCCGGCGACCGAGACCGGCTTCTACTACGACTTCGCCCGGGCCGAGCCCTTCACGCCGGACGATCTGGTCGCGATCGAGGCACGCATGCGCGAGATCGTCGACCGCGATCTGGAGATCGTGCGCGAGGTCTGGGACCGGCACGACGCGATCCGCTGGTTCATGGACCACGGCGAGAAGTACAAGGCTCAGCATATCGAGACGCTGCCCGCCGACGAGGTGATCACGATCTACCGCCAGGGCGACTGGCTCGACCTCTGCCTGGGCCCGCATCTGCCCTCGACCGGCAAGCTCGGCAAGGCCTTCAAGCTGATGAAGGTCTCCGGCGCCTATTGGCGCGGCGACGCGCGCAACGAGCAGCTTCAGCGCATCACCGGCACTTGTTGGGAGACGGACAAGCAGCTCAAGGCCCATCTGCGCATGCTGGAGGAGGCCGAGAAGCGTGACCACCGTCGCCTCGGCCGCGAGATGAACCTCTTCCACATCCAGGAAGAGGCGGTCGGCAGCGCCTTCTGGCATCCCAAGGGTTGGACGCTCTACCGCACGGTCGAGGCCTACATGCGCCGGCGCCTGGAGGCCGGCGGCTATGTCGAAGTCAAGACGCCGCAGCTCATCGACCGCACGCTGTGGGAAGACTCCGGCCACTGGGATAAGTTCCGCGAGCACATGTTCATCGCCGAGAGCGAGGATCGCGTCCTCGCGGTGAAGCCGATGAACTGCCCGGCCCACGTGCAGATCTTCAAACAGGGCCAGGTCTCCTACCGCGACCTGCCGCTGCGCATGGCGGAGTTTGGCTCCTGCCATCGCAACGAGCCATCCGGGGCCCTGCACGGGCTGATGCGCGTGCGCGCCTTCACCCAGGACGACGCGCACATCTTCTGCACCGAGGATCAGATCACCAGCGAGTCGGTGCGCTTCTGCGAGCTGCTGACCTCGGTCTACAAGGACCTCGGCTTCGACGAGGTGATCGTGAAGTTCGCCGACCGGCCCCCGGTGCGCGCGGGCGACGACGCGGTCTGGGATCGCGCCGAGGCAGCGCTGCGCGAAGCGGTCGACGCCGCGGGCGTGCCCTATAGCCAGAACCCTGGCGAGGGTGCCTTCTATGGCCCGAAGCTGGAGTTCGTGCTGCGCGATGCGATCGGCCGCGATTGGCAATGCGGCACGCTGCAGGTCGATTACGTCCTGCCCGAGCGGCTGGACGCCCACTACATCGGCGAGGACGGCGCCAAGCATCGGCCGGTCATGCTGCACCGGGCGATCCTCGGCTCGTTCGAGCGCTTCCTGGCGATCCTGATCGAGAACCACGCCGGGCGCTTCCCGCTTTGGTTGGCGCCGGTCCAGGTCATGGTCGCGACCATCACCTCGGATGCAGACCCTTACGCTCAAGAGGTTCGCGAAAGCCTCAAGGCGGCCGGCCTCAGAGTCGGACTGGATTTGAGGAATGAGAAAATCAACTACAAGGTGCGCGAGCACTCCCTCGCAAAGATACCGGTGATCGCCGTCGTCGGCCGCCGCGAGGCCGAGGAGCGAACGCTCGCGCTGCGCCGGCTTGGCGGCAAGGATCAAGAGGTTCTTGCGCTCTCAGAGGCAAAAGCTAGACTTTTGACTGAGGCATTGCCGCCCGACGGGTAGGGGGTTGCATCGCAGTGCGTTTGCCCGTTTCGGCACGCCTCGACATTCAAGGGATCAATAAGGAGGAAAGGCCATAGCAAGGCCACCAGTTGATTTGACTCCGGCCCGTGATGGGCCCCGTGTCAACGATGCGATCGATGCCCGTGAGGTCAGGCTGATCGCCGCAGGCGGAGACAACGTTGGTGTCGTCTCCATCGAAAAAGCTCTGGAATCCGCGTTCGACGCCGGTCTCGATCTGGTCGAGATCTCGCCCAATGCAGCACCGCCGGTCTGCAAGGTGATGGACTTCGGCAAGTACAAGTACGAAGAGCAGAAGCGAAAGAACGAGGCGCGCAAGAAGCAAAAGATCATCGAAGTCAAAGAGATCAAGATGCGCCCGAACATCGACGTCCATGACTACGACGTGAAGATGCGCTCGATCCAGAAGTTCATCGGCGAAGGCGACAAGGTCAAGGTGACCATGCGCTTCCGCGGCCGCGAGATGGCCCACCAGGACCTCGGCATGAAGGTGCTGGAACGGGTCCGAGGCGATCTGGGGGAGCTGGCCAAGGTCGAGCAGTTCCCCAAGATGGAAGGCCGACAGATGACGATGGTGATGGCGCCGAAGTAGGCGGCGGGCCACCCTTCGGCTGCACAATGGATGCTCTCGGAGGTCCCGTCGGGATCGAGGAGCTTGGGAGGCCTTGCATGCCTTGCCAAGCGCCCGGGGCGTCGCTATAACCTCGGGCCTTCGAAGCCGAGCGGTCCGGCTCACGGGCATGCCCAGCCGCTCGAAAGCATCTGTTTCAGGGACTTAAGTCGGTCCCTCGAAAGAAAGGATAGCGAAATGCCCAAGCTCAAGTCGAAGAGCGGCGCCAAGAAGCGCTTCCGCTTCACGGCTACCGGCAAGGTCCGGCGCAACTATTCGGGCAAGCGGCATTTCATGCGCCGTCGCCCGCAGAAGCGTATTCGGACCGCACGTGGCACCACCTTGGCCTCGGCGCCTGATGCCAAAATCATCAAGCGCAATTTCCTGCCCAACGGCTGAGCGGAGGAAGAGACCATGTCGCGTGTCAAACGGGGCGTCACCAACCACGCCCGCCACAAGAAGGTCCTGAAGCTCGCCAAGGGCTATCGGGGTCGCGCCAGCACGGCCGTGCGCGTCGCGCAGAACCGGGTCGAGAAGGGCTTGCAGTATGCCTATCGCGATCGGCGGGCGCGCAAGCGGAATTTCCGCGCGCTCTGGATCCAGCGCATCAACGCCGGGGTCCGCGAGCACGGCCTGACCTATTCGCAGTTCATTAACGGCATCAAGCGCGCCGGGATCGAGATCGACCGCAAGGTGCTGTCGGATCTCGCGATCCGCGAGCCGGCGGCGTTTAGGGCCATCGTCGAACAGGCGCAGGCGGCCCTCGCCGAGGGCTGAGCCGGGCGCCGCTCGCGGCCCCTCGAACGGATTGGGTTTCCCGCCCGCCGCCGCAGGCGCCGCGGCAGATCCGCCAACGAGGGGTTGAGATGGACAATATCGACGCACTGAAGGGCGCGCTGCTCGCCGAAGCCGGCGGGGCCGGTGATCTGCAGGCCTTGGAGCAGGTCAGGGTCGGCGCGCTCGGCAAGAAGGGCAAGGTCACGCAGCTGGTCAAGGGCCTGGGCGGCTTGCCGCCGGACCAGCGCCGTGCGGCCGGCCAACGGCTCAATCAGCTCAAGGACGACATCGCTGCTGCGATCGAGGCGCGCCGCGAGGAGCTCGGCGACGTCGAGCTCGAGGCCCGGCTGGAGCGCGAGCGCGTCGACGTCACGCTGCCGGCCCGGCCGAGCCCGATCGGGCGCATCCACCCGATCAGCCAGACGGTCGAGGAGATGGTGGCGATCTTCGGCGAGATGGGCTTCTCCGTGGCCACCGGCCCTCATATCGAGGACGACTTCCACAACTTCACGGCGCTCAACATCCCGCCCGAGCATCCGGCGCGCCAGGAGATGGACACCTTCTATCTCTCCGAGCGCGCGGACGGCAGCCGCATGGTGCTGCGCACCCACACCTCGCCGGTGCAGATCCGCACGATGCAGTCCGAGCCGCCGCCGATTCGGATCGTCGTGCCGGGCCGCACCTTCCGGGCCGATTCCGACGCCACGCACTCGCCCATGTTCCATCAGCTCGAGGGCCTGGTGGTCGACGAGACCACGCACATGGGCCACCTGAAGGGCACGCTGGTCGAGTTCTGCCGGGCGATCTTCGGCGTCGACGACCTGCCGGTGCGCTTCCGGCCGAGCTACTTCCCCTTCACCGAGCCCTCGGCCGAGGTCGACATCGGCTGCTCGCGCAAGGGCGGCACGCTGAAGATCGGCGCCGGCGGCGACTGGCTGGAGATCCTCGGCTGCGGCATGGTCAACCCGAAGGTGCTGGACAACTGCGGCATCGATCCGGCGCGCTACCAGGGCTTCGCCTTCGGCATGGGGATCGAGCGGATCGCCATGCTGAAGTACGGCATCCCCGATCTGCGCACCTTCTACGATTCCGATCTGCGGTGGCTGCGGCACTACGGCTTCGTGCCGATCGAGGCGCCGAGCCTGGTGCGAGGGCTCTAATCATGA
>JAKSDN010001170.1 GCA_022360075.1 Kiloniellales bacterium
AGATCTAACGGGTTCCGGGCCCTATCTATATCTTTTGCTGTGCGCCGACTTCATCATCCTGTCTTTCGGCCTGCTCTATCCAAACCCGTTGGGCGACACGACGGAATTGGCCGATGAGTTCCTGCACGGCAGCAACTTCAAGTTCTTCTACGTCTTCTTGACCCTGCTCGCCCTCAGCTACAATCCGAAGCTGGTGCTCGTCGGCGGTTTGGTCGGGGCGGCATCCTGGATCGTCGGGGTCGTCTGGCTCAACCATGCGATCGAAGGTGCGATCGCGGCCGGCGAGATCGTCGCGCCCTTTTCGAGCCCTCCCGAGTCGCTCGACGCGGATTACCTGGTACGCACGGAATGGTTCGAGAGCAGGGTCGAAGAAGCGGTGATCTTCGTCCTCGCCGCGGCGCTCATCAGCGTCGCGGTGCAGCGATCGCGCAGGCTCCTGATCCGGCAAGTGAACCTCACCCGCGAGCGTAACAACCTCGCGCGCTACTTCCCCTCTTCGATGGTCGAGTCGCTGGCCCGCAGCGACGCGGCCTTCGACAAAGGGCGCGAGATCGTCGCCTCCGTCCTGTTCGCGGATGTGGTCGGCTTTACGAAATGGGCCGAAACGCGAGACTCGGACGAGATCGTCGCGTTCCTGCGCGACGTTCACGCCCGCTTCGAGAACATGGTTTTCGAACACCATGGGACTCTGAACAAGTTCATCGGGGACGGCGTCATGGCCACATTCGGAACGCCGGAGATGGGACCGGCAGATGCGGCGAACGCGCTGCGCTGTGCGCTGCGCATGTTGGATGACTTCAATCGATGGGATGAAGAGCGGCGCGCGGCAGGCAAGAACGGGATTCGGGTCTCGATCGGCCTCCACAGCGGTCCGGTCGTGATCGGCGACATCGGGTCCCGCCGGCATATGGAGTTGGCCGTTCTCGGCGATACGGTCAATCTGGCCAGCCGCCTGGAAAGCATGACCCGAGACCTCGGCTGTCAGCTCGCCGTCTCCGAGGCGACGGTCGAGGCGGCCAGAAAGGCGCTGCCACTGGACCAGGCCTCGGCGGCGAAGCTGGAACGCTACGGCCCGGTCGAGGTGCGCGGGCGAGACAGGGGCATTGTCATTTGGACGCGGTAGGCGCTTCGGCCGGACGACTTGGTTCCGTCCTCTCTATTGATCGGATTCGACGGCCGCGGGCGGTGACGGCCGCGCCTCGCCGAGGATGAGCTTTGCCGCCTGGTCGGCGGCGTCGCGGAAGGGCTGCAAGATCAGATCGGCGCCCTGGGCGGAAAGCCGTTCGCTATCCGTCGCGCGATAGGCCGTGACGGCCAGGCGTCCACCGAAGCCGGCGCTGCGCAGGGCGTCGATCAAGCCCAGGCGCGCGTCCTCGTGCGTCACGCCGGTCTCGTGCTCGGGCACCGCGGAGACCACCCATGTCACGCCGCCCAGCGGCAGGCTCGCGATCAGCTCGGGATCGGTCGCATCGCCGTAGGCGACATCCAGGCCATCCTTCCGCCATTGTTTGACGACGGCCGGATTGAAGTCGACGCCGAGGATCGTGACGCCGTGCTGTGCCAGGCGGCGGGCGATGGCGCTGCCGTAGCGCCCGAGGCCGACCAGCAAGACGTCGTAGCGGCCTTGGGATGGGTTGAGCTGCCCGACGACCTCGCGCGGCGTGCCGCGGCGCTCGAATGGCCCGAGGATCGGCTCGAGCCGGGCGTAGAGGTGATGCGAGTAGGTGATCATATAGGTCGAGAGCGAGATCGTAATCATGCCGACCAGCGTCACCAGGCCGAGCGTCTCTTCTCCGATATGGGCGAGGGACACGCCGACGGCCGTGAAAATGAGCGAGAACTCGCTGATCTGCGCCACGGTCAGGCCGGCGAGAAATCCCGTGCGCTTGCGGTATCCCATCGCGCCCATGATCACGAGGACGATCAGCGGATTGCCGATCAGCACGAACAGGGAGAATATGATCGCCGCGGGGATCTGCTCGCCCAGCAGCGAGAGGTCGAGGTTGGCGCCGAGCGCGATGAAGAAGAACAGGAGCAGGAAGTCGCGCAGCGGCGCCAGACGCGCCGCCATGGCTTCCCGGAACCTTGTCGAGGCCAGCGAGACGCCGGCGAGCAGGCCGCCCCGCTCCTTGCTGAAGCCGAGGTAGTCGCCGGCCGCTGCCAGCAACGCGGCCCAGCCGATCGCGAAGCAAACCAAAAGCTCCGGGGCCCGGGCCAAGCGCTCCACCAGGCCTTCGGCCACGAACTGGATGAAGAGGCCCACGGCCAAAAGCATGAGCGCCCCATAGCCGAGAACGAGCATGACGTCGCTGAACGCGGACTCGCTCTGTGTGCCCGCGCCGATGCTCGACATGACCAGCATGGCGAGTACCACGACCAGGTCCTGGACGATGAGGAAGCCGAGCGCGACGCGGCCGTGGAGGGAGTCGATCTCGCGTTTGTCGGACAGCAGCTTGACGATGATGATCGTGCTCGAAAAGGTCAGCGCGACCGCGACGTAGAGGCTGGTGACGACGTCCAGACCGAGCGCCAGGCCGATCGCGAAGCCGATCACCGAAGTGAAGGCGACCTGGCCGAGCCCCGTGGTCAGCGCCACGGGCCCGAGCGTGCGCACCAGCTTGACGTCGAGCTTCAGGCCGACCAGGAACAGCAGGACGGCGATCCCGAGCTCGGCCAGCAGGTTGATCTGCTCTTCCGAGCGCGCGATGTCGAGCAGCGACGGGCCGGCGAGAATGCCGACCGCGATAAAGCTCACGATCAACGGCTGCCGCAGCACCACGCCGGCCAACCCGACCGCCGTCGCCAGCACGAGCAGCGCCGCGACCTCGTAGAACACCGACACCGAGACGATTTCCAGCATCAGGGACCGCGCCAGCTCGACGGTGCTTCGCGGCTCTCCGCCGCCGGCCGGCCAAGCCTGGAGGTCCTGCGCCGGCCGCTGAGCCGGAGGCGCAGCCACTTCTCGATCTCGAGGATGGCGAAGAGGGCGATCCCGACGCCGATG
>JAKSDN010001253.1 GCA_022360075.1 Kiloniellales bacterium
CAGAGCAGGTTCGCGTCGGGCAAATAGCCCTCGAAGATGTTGCGCTCGACGCCGAAGTGGTTCGCGGCCTGGAAGTAGCGGGTGATGTGCCACCAGGCGGCGTAGCCGAGCCGGTCGAGCTGGGTCAGAACCTTCGCCGCCGCGCCTGCGCCATTGACGGCGATGAAGAGCGCCGGCGAGCAGCGCGAGATCAGGTCGCCGGCGCCTTCCAGCACCTCGGCCTCGGCGCCGCTGGTGTCGATCTTGATGAGGCGGCAGCGGCCGATCGCCAGGTCGTCGAGCGCGACCATCTCGACATCCTCGCCGTTCGGCAGCGACGAAGGCGTCACGGCGCCCCAGTTGAAGGGCACTTTCGGATCGACCACCGGCATCTGCGCCAGGCTGCGGCGGGCGCCGGCGGCGACGTTGAGGCACATCACGTTCAGCAGGTTGTTGAGCGCCACGTTGCCGCACAGGGTCTGGAACACGACACGCTGGGCTTCCAGCGCCAGGATACCGCCGCTAAGGCCCACGCGCTGGGCCAAGGGAATGGTATGGGTGCCGATATTGGCGCCGACGTCGACCACCACGTCGCCATCTTTGACGATCTGGCGCAGCGTATCGATCTCGCCTTCGCACCACTCGCCGTAGGTCTCGAGCGAGCGGCCGATGAAGCTGTCGTTCTTGTTGTAGATGAAGGCCCCGTGCTTGGCCTTGATGACCCGTGTGTGTTCGTTCTCGAACAGGCAATCTGCCGCGCTCACGTCAGGCGTCCTCGCAGTCTATGTCCACCGGCATGAATCACGAATCCTTAACCTTAAAATCTTGTGAATTGCTTAAGCACAATGCTCAATTCAGGCATGGGGATTTGGCGCCGCAACCAGATGCGCCCCCTGCGGAGATCGGGCTCCGGACCCGACGGCACCAGCCGTTGAGCCCGCGCCCCTTGGAAGAACCACGTCAATAGCGCAGCCCGTTGATCTGGTATTCTTCCGAGGCATTCTTGAACTGGACCACTGCTATGCTTCTGTCCTTACTGTAACCGGCGCCTTTGGCATTTCGGCCCTCGATCGCCGCTCTGATTTCCGAGTTGAATCGCATGATCGGAGCGACCCTCATTGACGCTTGGGCGACGTTCTCATCAAACGCCTCGACCGAGCCTCGCCTCATGTCAATCGCTCGCCAGCTTCCGGGTCTGTCATGCCAAACGACGTATGCGGTCTTCTCACTATCTCTATCATCCGGGTCGAGCGGGGCGATCAGCATATGTAGTTCCGGGTCGACACCGTGGATGAACTCGGCATTGTAGACTGATACAAAAAGCAGAGCCGCCTCCAGGGAGGAGGCCGAGCCTCGCTCTAGAACCCTGAAATGAGGCGTGATCTTTTGCCGCGAGCCGGCCGGAAACTTGATCGGGCTATTCCGTACCTTGATAGGTAACGACGCACTCTGAAAGATCGCTCGGTAACACGCCCTGATAGCGTCCTCCTTGTCGAGGGTCGGGCTCCCGTCGGTGGTCCGTCTGCAGCTCTGACCCCGCTCGACGACCACTCGTGGCGGCCGCTTCGTCCAGGCGGCCAGAGAGGCCAGTAGGAACTCCTCCTCCACGGGGACATGCTGGCCTCTTGGTCCGGGCTTCTCCAGGTCCCAGGCTATGGTGAAGGGCTCGACGATTCTCGCCTGGATTGTGTCGGCGCCGAGCTTCCTTCCGATACTGTCTTCGATCGACCAATCGATAATGACCCTGTCCACCTCTCTCGAGGCGAGATCGAAGCCCGGGGAAAACAGCTTTTCCGTAGGAACGGCGCTGTTCGCCTTGATCGTGAAGTCCCACGATTGCCGCTTCAGATCGATGTTCTTTCCCGCTTCGAACCTCACCGTCATGATGTGGTTCTCGGCGCAAGTGTTTTCGCCCACGATTTTCAGCCAGTAAGGGAAGTTCGCCGATCCAATGGAGTTCAGCAAATAGTGAGGAATGACATTGGGCATCATATAGTCGATCTTCAGGCAGTCATTGGTCGTCTTCATATCTGAACGCGTGTCCGTCCCGATGTTGCCCTCCTCTATCGAGGGACCGGTAGCACTTGGGGCGGCTGGACCCATGCCAATAAGCCCAAGCAGCGGCGCCCATTGATGCGCGATCGTCGCCAGTCCCGCAGAGATCGGTACCAACAATCCGACGACCATCGCTGTGCGCATCAGAAACCGTTTGAGCGTGGGTCTGGGTCGAGCCGAGAGCTGTCCGGAAGCGCCCTCGTTTCCGCCGCCGCGACCCTGCTTCGAGGGCGCGTCGCCGCTCGCGTTTCCGCCATCTGTTGGCAACGCGGCCTCGCTGCTCGGCACGTCAGTCATGTCCTCGCCCTCTTATGGCATTTTCAAGTGGGTTCCGTTTGACACCTCACCGATAGAGCTGGAGCGCGTCGACAATCGCCAAATCGGCCGCGAGTTGCCGAGCGAATTTGCGCGACGCTACGCCAGCCGGGTCATTTTCACCCTTCGCAAATTCCGGCCTTCGAAACGACTCCACCATGAGCTCGATGTCACCCATCCAGCCCTGCCGCCGCCAGACGTCGGTCCACTTCCTGACCAATCCGGCGCCCGAATGGTGCGCGAGAACGGCAAGGAACGGGTCGCCGTTGAAAGTCGAGAGCAACTTTTCAGCGAACCATCGACCGGCTAGACCGATGGAGAGGCTTTCATTGCGCAGAAAGCTGCGACGGTCGGCGGCCCCACTGTCCCGCAACAGGTTCCACTGCTGATCCAAGTCGTCGAAGGTGCTGGGAATGAACTGGAACAGGCCGAAGGCCTTCGCCGAAGACAACGCGGCTGGATAGAAGAAACTCTCATTTCTCATGACGCTGTAAATGATATGGGCGGGTACGTTGTATTCAGCCGAAGCTGCTGTGACTAATTCCTCATAGACTACAGGATAAGCCGCTGACAGATAACCGTCCGTGTTCATTAGATTGATTCTGGCTTCCAAAGACCGTTGGCTGCTCGGATGCACCAAAACGAGAGCCAGCGGCCAATCTCCCGCGCCTTGGCCGACCAGCTTAGCGATGGCTATGCGATTCGTTGCCGTGGCCTCTATGTCGGCGGCGACCAAGGCATCCTGGCGCAGCGCTATCATCACGGAGAGCCTCGGCAAGAGACCAAGCTCATCCAGCTCTTCGACCGTGAACTCCTGCAGCCGCTTTGCCTGGTCGAATTTCCGAAGTTCCTCTTCGCCCGCGAGAGCTTGGGCAAAGAGACCATTTCCGACGCTGTCTAGGATACGCTGGCGATAGCTATTTGCCGAAGGCGCGCTCTTTGACCCACTCGCCGCATTGTAGGCGTTGCGAAGCCACTGCTTGTCTCCTTCGTCCTGCAACAAGAGACGCTTGCGCGCTGTCTGGCCCTCGGAGAGATGCATGCGAGCTCGCAATCCATAGTAGCCAAAGGCATCGATTGCGACACAATCCTCAAAAGCCCGGCGCGCTCCTTCCAGATCGCCAAGATCCTCGGCGATCCGGCCGAGCCAGAACTGGATGCTGGGCAGATTGACTGAGGAATCATGACGCTCGACATAATCGGTCAGGAGCTTTTGAGCCGCATGTAAATCGTCGCCGCCACCGCGCCAAATCAGGCCAAGGGCAGGATAGAATGTGGCTCTGTAGATGTAGTCTTTATCGTAGGCATAGTCATTATCGTGATCGAGCGAACGCAGCTCCTCGTACCACGCCAAGGCCGCGTTCAGATCCCCTTCGATCTGGCGCCCCCGAGCGAGCCAGAACAAGGCGTCGTCAAGCCGGTCGCTGGACGGAAACTCCTTGATCAGTCCCGTGAGGCCACGGTCGAACTCTTGATCTTCGCGACCGTATTGCAGCGCGTTCCAGAACATAGCATCGGCGGCGAGCTGCGGCCGAGCGTAGCGATAGACCTCGTGATAGATCTCGCTTCTTGCTGCGCGGGTCTTGTCTCTGGAAGCACGAGCCAGCCAATATCCGGCTTCAAGACGAACCTGCTCGTCCGGCGAGGAGTAGGCTTCCTGCAGGTGGGAGACCGCTGCCTTGCGTTGTCGGAGCTGTAAGAGCCGGCGGCCACGGAACAGAGCGATTCGATCCTCGCTCGCGATGCCATCGTCGACCACCAGCCTGTGGAGCGGGGCTTCCTCATCGACCCGATCGTCCGTGCGCAATCGACCCAGATAGGTGAGATAGTTTTCTCTCGCCTGCTGTCTCAGATTTCCGTGCAGGGCCCCTGACGCCAGCCGATAGTAGATGTCCTCTTCGAACGAGGGCAGGCTTCCTATGATTGGATGAGACCTGTAGATCGGATGCGGCTCAAAGATCGAGCGGCCAAGACGTGATTTCAGAAGGCTGTCGGCCCAGCCGAGGCCCTGCTTTAACGACCCAACGTCCACGGCAGTCTTGGTCTCTTGGATCTGCAGCCACCGGTAAAGTGCAACTGAGACCAGGCCGACCGCGCCAAGGGTGTCATCGTAAGGGTCTGAAGACGCGAATTTCAGCAATTCCCCGAAGGCCTGCTCGGCATCGTCGTTTCGCCCCAGCTCCAGCAAAATCTCCGCCTCGAGGTATTTGTAGAACGGCCACAACGGAACTTGCATTTGCACGGTCTGCAGCTTGTCCAGGAGCTCCGCGTAGCGAGTTTGCAGCTCTCCCGAACCGCTGGCTGCGCGCTTCGGCATCAGAAGCAGATCGATGTCTTCCTGCGAGAATGACTCTGCCGCCCTGGCTGTTGGAGCGATGCCTCCGATGACCAAGGATAGAAAACAAAAGAAGAGGGTAATGCCCCATAGTCTCTTGATTGTAGAGAGATGCAGGGGGTCGCGTTTAGGCATCTTCAGCTCCCGGCACATGGTGCCGACGTTCTAGCCTCCCAGCAGATACCCTAGCGAATGGGAGGCTCCACACTCAGATTTGACGCTATCTTTCGGGGATTTCAGTGCGATAGCTCACACGTGCGTTCACTTTGGCATTGTTCATCGATCTGGTCTTACTCGAGCATTGGCCTACTCTTGTTCAAAATAGTCGGCCCTTCTTGCTTCCGAAATTTGTGACGTGGACGCGGATCCGAAGGGCTTTAAACTCGCTGTCCACGCAGCGGTCGCGGACTAAGGTCAGGACTTGAGAAAATTGAGCTAACCAATTGCTATCCAACGATATCGTTCGTGACATTCCGGATATGGCAATATGCGCATCACCGCAAGCTATCTACGTCAAGATCCGGCTGGATTAAACGATCGCTGGCTTTTCGATACGGTGAACGATTTCCTATCAGACATGGCTTCACCGCAAAGAGACGCGAGATATGCCGGCGACTCGACTGACCGTTTCCACCGCTTGCCTTCAGGTCTGGCTCCTTGTGGCGCTCGGTTCGGCGCTTCTCCTTGCGCTGCCCTCGGAGGACAGAGACCCGCGCACGGCTGGACGCCTCTCACTTGGGCTGGGCGTACCGTCGGCC
>JAKSDN010001050.1 GCA_022360075.1 Kiloniellales bacterium
GCTCGGCGGTGAAGCCGATCGTCCGGCGTTCCGGCACCACGAGCTCGAGCGCGTTGCAGATCGTCGGCGTGTCATAGCGCCTCAAGGCGGCGAGTTCGTCGTCGGTCGGGTGGTCTGGCATGGAAGTTTCTCCGATGGAGTTCGCTTAAACGGTCCTGTTTGGAGACGCATGTGTGTTTCGCTGTGCTCGCCCCAATTTCTCGCTGTCACCCTCGGGCTTGACCCGAGGGTCCATTGAAGTCCCGGACTCGGACCTCGATGGATTGCCGGGAGCGCGAAGCGCTCGGGCTTCGCCCGCCCGGCAATGACAAATCTCTTTGTAGATGGCTCGACTCTCTGGTTTTCGAATCACGTCAAAGCAGTTTCGGATTGATGATCCTTCTCAATCCGGCCGCTTGGTCGGATGCGGCAGGGCCTCGGCGGTGACGAAGGCGCCGCCCTGGTAGAGGTGCTGCGGGTCGTCGGGCGCATGCGGTGGCTCCTGGGCCATCACTTCCTCGGCGTAGTCCTCGGCGTTGTCCTGCGGCCGGTAGCCGAGCCGCTCGGCGTTGCTGTTGTCCCACCAGGAGCGGGTATTGGCCGAGGCGCCGTACACGATCTCGAAGTGCAGGTCCGGGGTCTCGAGCCCGACTTCGACGAGCTGCACGAAATCGCGCGGGCTCATCCAGATGGACAGGCGGCGCTCGTCGACCGGCTTCTCGGTCACGTTGCCGATGCGCATGCAGTAGGTCTCGAGCCCGTACTTGTCGGCATAGAGGCTGGCCAACGCCTCGCCGAAGGCCTTGCTGAGGCCGTAGCGGCTGTCCGGACGCACCGTGACGTTCGGGCCGATCTTCTGGTCGCGGCGGTAGAAGCCGATCGCGTGGTTGCTGCTGGCGAAGAGCACGCGCTTGACGCCCGCCTGGCGCGCCGCCTCGAAGAGGTTGTAGGTGCCGACGATGTTGTTCGGCAGGATCAGCTCCCAGGAATCCTCGACCGAGACGGCGCCGAGATGGACGATCGCGTCGACGCCATCCATCGCGTTTTCCAAGGCCGCCGAATCGCCGACATCGGCGAGTACGAAGCTCTCGTTCTCGTCGAGATCCTCGATCGGCAGGATGTCCAGCAGGCGCAGGCTGTACTCGCCGCGCAGGCCGGCCCGCAGCGTGCGGCCGAGCTGGCCGCTGGCCCCGGTAATCATGACGCATTTCATCTCGAGCTTCCCTCCCTGCCCCTGGTGCGATGGCGGCGGCGTCGCTTCGCAGCGAAGCTGCCGCGCGCTTCATGCTAAACTGGCGCCGAGGACAAACAAGCGGTCGAAAGGACACGGCAGCCATGATGACCCTGCGCCCCCTGCCCGAAGCCCTGGGCGCCGAGATCCTGGACATCGATCTCGCGGACGAGCCGGACGAGCCGACCTTGCGCGCGCTGCTCGCCGCCTTTTTCGAGCATCAGGTGATGGTCGTGCCGCGCCAGACCCTGACGGCCGGGCAGTTCGCGCGCTTCGCCCGGATCTTCGGCCGGCCGGAGCCGCACATCCTGAGTCATCTACGCCATCCTGAGCATCCGGAAATCTTGCCGCTCTCCAACGTCTTCGAGAACGGCGAGCCGACCGGCGTCTACGATGGCGCCGCCTACTGGCACACCGACATGTCCTACGAGCAGGAGCCGGGCGCCGTCACCCTGGTCTATTCGATCCAGACGCCGGCCGAGGGCGGCGAGACCTGCTTCGCCAACATGGCCAAGGCTTACGAGACGCTACCGGACTCGATGAAGGCGCGGATCGACGATCTAACGGTGCTGCACCACTACGGCAACCGCACCGATATAGAGGAAAGCTCGCGCACCTCCGCCTCGCCGCTCAAGGACGAGCAAAAGAAGGAGGTGAAGAACGTTTTCCATCCCCTCGTGCGCAAGCACCCGGTGACCGGCCGCAAGGCGCTCTACGGCGTGGCCGGCAGCTCCTTCGGTATCGTCGACATGCCCGACGAAGAGGCCATTCCCCTGCTCGACGAGCTCAAGGCGCACGCCACGCAGGACGCGTTCGTCTATCGTCACCGCTACGCGGTCGGTGACCTGGTCGCCTGGGACAATCTCTCGACCCTGCATTCGGCGACGCTGATCCCGCCGGCCACGGGCCCCGCCGACACCCGGCTGCTGCATCGCATCAGCGTGAAAGGCGAACCGGCGATCGCGTTCTAGGGCCTGGCGCACGGTGGCGTGTATATCCGGCCGTCGTGGGCCGGCTTCAAGGCAAGGCTCAGAGGCTCTCGACCTGCCTTCCACCAACCAAACTTGTCATTGCCGGGCGGGCGAAGCCCGAGCGCTTCGCGCTCCCGGCAATCCATCGAGGTCCCGGTCTCGGTCCCCAATGGACCCTCGGGTCAAGCCCGAGGGTGACATCAGATGTGGATGGGTGAGCGAATAGCTTTCTGACCAAGCCCTTGGCGTCTGTTCCACCTCACCACGACCTACCCCACGAACTTCGGCAGCACCCAACGCGGCAGGGCCA
>JAKSDN010000440.1 GCA_022360075.1 Kiloniellales bacterium
TAGTCGCGGTGGATCAGGATCCCTTGGACCGATTCTTCGATCAGGTCCCGGTACCTGGCCTCGCTCGCCGCGATGTTGCGCCTCAGTCCGCCCAGTTGATTCGTCAGTTTCCGGGCGAAGTGCCGGATCAGGACCAGAAGGCACAGAGCCCCTCCCCCCGAAAGGACGAGGCCTGCGATCAAGGAAACGGCCATGTCCCCGTAAACGCCGCTATAGAGGTGAGCGGTGGATTTGCGGACCAGGACCATCCAGTCGCTGCCGTCTACAGGTCGTGTCGCGAAAACCAGATCTCCGATCGACACGATGTCCTCGCCCGCACGCGCCAGCGCTTCGGCATCGTCCCCCTCGCCGAGCAGGATTTCGGCGGGCACCGGCGCGATAGGCTCGTCGCCGCTTGCGGAGGGTGCGTAGTAGGTCCGCGTGCCATCGCCGGTGACCGCGAGGAAGTAGCTCAGCTCCCAACGGGCATGGTCGTCGTCGATCTCGGCCGTCAGCAGATGGGCCAGTTGCTCCAGACCGAACAGGGTGACGTCGGCGCCGACGGGTTCGCCCTGGCGGTCGAGAATGGGCGCGCTGACCGCGATGCGCATGGCACCCTTCAGCGCGAACGGGCCGGAGACGATCGCGGCGCGACCCATTTCGTGTCGCTTGGGCAAAAGGTGTTCGGGGATCTCTTCGCCGACAGACGCGACGCGGCGGTGGTCTTTGTCGAGCCTCGCGATCGCCCGCAGGTGATCGGATCGATTGAGGGCGTCGGTCAGAATGTTCTGCGTCTGGCGGCGGTAGTCGTCGGGTGCGATCGTGCCGGCATTGAGCTCGACGAGCAGCCTTCTGGCCTTCGATCGGCTGGTCACCTGCCAGACGACGTCCGTCGAGCGCCGAAGAAACTCGCCGATCGAGATCGCGCCGACTTCGGCCGCGTGGGCGATTCTTGCGCGCGCTCCGTCTTTCAGCCGGTCGAGAAACAGCGTCGTGGACACGATCGCCGTGCAAAGGCCGACGGCCAGCGCGCCGGCCGCGGCCCACAGCAGGATATATCTTATGGTTAGTTTTTCATGGTCCATCTCAAATCGTTCGCTCCCGCTTAAAATGCGCGCGGCGGTTCGTTAAGAAAGATCTGCTCCCTGTATGGACGGCTTACTTTATGGGCGACTCCCGCGGTCGGGCGTCTCCGGACTTCACGTCTCGGCCCCCTGGAACGAGATAGGAAGCCGATCAAATCAAGGTGATTAACCTCTAAGGAAGTTGAAAAGTGGTTAAAAATCGACACTAAAGGTCTACCACGAACGGGTTATCGCTCGCAGAGTGAACGTGATAGATGTATAGGAAGATCGATTCGGCCAGTCTGGTTCCGTATCGACTCTATTCGTGAAAAGAAACGCCTGTACCTTTGATGGCCAGCGATTCGGTTCCGACGATAGACGAAGACCTCTCTCCAATTTGCTCCTTCGCGGAGGCTCTCCAGGATCCCGTCATCATCACGACGTCGCAGCTCGACCTGCCGGGCCCGGAGATCGTTTACGTAAATCCGGCATTCAGCCAGATCACGGGATACGCCTACGAGGAGGTCGTCGGCAGAACGCCGCGGTTTCTGCAAGGTGAAGGGACGGATCGTGCTGTCCTGGACTCGCTGCGGCAGGCGCTCGCCGACGGTCAGTCGTTTTTCGGCCGGATCCTGAACTATGCCAAGGACGGTCGAAAACTCGTCTTCGAATGGTACATCTCGCCGTGGCATGACGCGCACGGCACGGTGACCCACTGGGTGTCGGTGCAGCGCGCTGTGGAAGACGGTGAGAAGCTGCACCGCAAGTTGGCCGTTGCTCTGATTGGTATTCAATCCGTCCCCAGCGTCGGATTCCGCAAGGCGATTCTTGCCGTCGACCGGCAGGCGGAGATCCGGGTCGCAGCGGATCCTGAGTCAATCGGCGCCGAATCCCCGATCGACCTGATCCTCTTCGAACCGAAGGATCGTCACTCTGTCGAAGTTGCGGAACTTGGCGCTCTGCGCGGGCGGTTTCCCGATACGCCGGTCATCGCCTACCTGCCGAAGGACAATGTCGAACTCATGAGGGCGCTCATGAACAGGGGTGTGCGCGCGGTCATTGTTCCATCGACCCGCGCAGCCGTCGTTCCGGAAGTCATCAGGATCGTTTTGGCCGGGGGACTGTATGTCCCATGGGACTCCACCTATGGCGTCTCGCGAACGACCGAGCCGGCAGCATCGGCTGCCCGACCGGCAAAGCTCACGCGCCGTCAAAGCGAGATCCTTCAGCTCATCGGCAAGGGCCTATCGAATGCCGAGATCGCGACCGCGCTGAGGTTGAACCCCAACACCGTCAAGGGACACATCACCAAGCTGCTGAAGGCGCTCGGTCTCAAGAATCGAACTCAGGCAGCCCTCCTGGCATCGAGAAACGCCGAAGAGCCTGCGCCGTGACACTGTCAGCGGCCGACTCACCATCTGTCGCGCCACCCCGGGCATCCGCGACAACGTTCTGACCCTTCCGGACCGGGTCGTTCAGAAGGTTTTCAGCACCGCGAGATGCGCTAGTGGTTCTATTCCGACACTTGAGTCCGATGAAATTGGATCAAGTGTCGACCAGAATTGAACCCAAACAAAAGTTACCTAGTGGAGCGGCCCGACATTCCGGGATCGGAATGTCGGAGTCGTACCACTAGCGGCCGAAAAGCCGGCGCAGCCAAAGCTGCCAAATTGGCGGTGCGGCGCCCGGCTGGCGTGGCCGGCCCGCCTCGTTGTGGGCTCTCACCGACTCGGGCGTGACGTTGCCGACCCGGCAGAGAAAGGCCATGAAATCGACGATCTTGTTGAACAGATACATGGTGTTGACCTGGAACCCCTTGGGCTCGACCTCGACGAATTCTACCACCAGATGCGCCCAGGCACCAATCGGCCGGGTTATGCCGTCAGGGCAGGGCTTCAGGTCCATCGGCCTGCTGAGCGGCAAGGATTTGGGCGATCCTTCGCAAATCGAGGCGCTGATCGGGCGCGATTAGCGCGGTGAGCGCCGTGTGAGCGCTGCGCCAGACGGGCATCGCCGCCTCCAGGCGCCTGGCGCCCGCCTCGGTCAGCCAGACCGCCCGGCGGCGCAGGTCCTCTTCGACGACGGCGATCTCGACCAGGCCTTCCTTCTCCAGGCCCCTTAGGTTGCGCGACAAGGTCGATTGCTCGAGCCCGCTCCGCTCGGCCAAGGCCCCGATCGTGTCGTCGCCGGCCGCGGCGATGTGGGTCAGCAACCCGAACTTGGCGAGGCTGAGGTCCGCCTCGCGCATCCGGGCATCCATGAAGCGCGTGATCCGGCGCGCCGCCAGCCGGGCCGTCAGGCCCGCGCAAAGATCGATCGCCTCCCGCGCGTCGGCGACGAGCGTCTTTCTCGGCTTTTGGAATCTCTTTGCCACAATCTTATGTATTTACATATTATGTAGATACATGAAAAGAGCCAAAGCGCGACTTGGCGCAGGTGGAACGCGCGAGGTGTCGGAAGGAGGCGAGGCCCGATGGTCGGCAGTTCGATTCTCCAGCGCATCGGCGGCACGCCGCTGCTCGCGCTCGAGCGGATCGTGCCGGGGGGGTGCGCGCGCCTGCTGGTCAAGCTCGAAAGCGAGAACCCGACCGGCAGCATGAAGGACCGCATGGCGCTCGCCATGATCGAGGCCGGTGAGCGCGCGGGCCGCCTCAAGGCGGGCGGTCGCGTCGTCGACTACACGGGCGGCAGCACCGGTGTCTCGCTCGCCATGGTCTGCGCCGCCCGCGGCTATCCGCTCAGCATCGTGACCTCGGACGCCTTCAGCCGGGAGAAGCGCGACCATATGGCCGCGCTGGGCGCCGAACTGACGATCGTGCCCAGCGACGCCGGCGGAATGGACGAGGCGCTGACGCGCAACATGATCGAAGCCGCAGACCGGATCGCGCAGCAAACCGGTGCCTTCTGGACGGACCAGCTCAACAACGCCGATCAGCTGTCGGCCTACCACGCGATGGGCGAGGAGATCTGGGAGCAGACCAGCGGCCGGATCGACGCCTTCGTCCAGAGCACCGGCACCGCTGCATCGGTGCGCGGCGTCGGCGAGGCGCTGCGCCGCCACAAGCGGGACATCGCCATCGTCGCGGTCGAGCCGGAGGAGTCCGCCGTCCTCTCGGGCGGAAAGTCGGGCGCGCACAAGATCGAAGGCGTCGGGGCCGGCTTCGTCGTGCCGTTGTGGGAGCCGTCCGTCGCCGACGAGGTTGCAACCGTCTCGACCGAAGACGCGATGGCCATGGCCCGGCGGCTTGCGCAGGAAGAAGCGCTGTTCGCCGGCACGTCGACGGGCGCGAACCTTGTTGCCGGGCTGGAGATTGGGATGCGCCTCGGACCCGGTGCGACCGTCGTCACGATCATGTGCGACTCCGGCATCAAGTACTTGAGCACCGGACTCTACAACTGAAGTCGGCTTGCGACGTTGAAGGCTTCTAAAATTCGCGGCCGCCCAGCGTGATCCGCCCGCCGTTCGCCAAGCACGGCGTCAAAGAGCCTTCAGCACCACCCTGATCAAGAAAACCATGTCGTCTTCCCGCCGGTGAGCCGCCCACCTGCAGCTTGCCGGAATGGGCGGCTGCGGGTCTCGGCTGTTGAGCCGCCTCTGCCGGCCCCGGGTGCGGTCCCGCTTAATGGAGCTTTAACCAAGAGTCTTTACATAGCCTTTATGGACTAATCTGAGACGCTTAATCACTAGAGATAGATCGATTTAGCCGACCTCACAAGAAACTTCTACGGCTTCCCATGGAGAGACCACGTGACCAGCCAGAGACATCGCCCCGACGCCGGAGGCGGCAGCGGCAGCACCGTTTCTACCGGCCATGCGGCCCTTGTCAGCGCCGCCATCGCCAACATGATCGATGGCGTTGTCGTGATCGACGCGGCGGGCTTTGTAGAGCTCTTCAACTCCGCTGCGGAACGCTGTTTCGGCTACAGCGCCAGCGAAGTCATCGGGCGCAACGTCAATATGCTCATGCCGGAGCCTTACCGCGCGGAGCACGACGGTTACATAGACAACTATCTGAAGACGGGGCAGGCCAAGATCATCGGAATCGGGCGCGAGGTCGTCGGCCGGCGCAAGGACGGCAGCGAGTTCCCTATGGAGCTCTCGGTATCCGAGCTGTCCCTCGGCGAGAAGCGCAGCTTTCTCGGTACCGTGCGTGACATCTCCGAGCGTGTCGAGGCGCAAAGGACAATCGAGGCGCAGCGCCGCTCTCTGCTGGAGCTTTCAACGCCGGTCATCAACGTCTGGAAGGGCATCGTCATGATGCCCATCATCGGTGTCATCGATACGACGCGCGCCAAGCAGATCACAGAGGCCCTGCTCGACGGCATCGTCGCGAGCAGTGCTACGGTCGCGATCCTCGACATCACCGGCGTCTCGGTGATGGACACCAGCGTCGCGCAGCATCTGCTCAAGACGGTGACCGCGGCACGGATGCTGGGCTCCGAGATCATCCTGACCGGGATCAGTCCCGAGACCGCGCAAACCGTGGTCAAGCTGGGTATCGATCTCTCGCACGTCACGACCCGGGGCACGCTCAGCACCGGACTAGCCGAAGCCTTCATCATGTGCGGTCAGCGGGTCTCTTCAAGCCCACACGCGTAAGGCCTCGAGATGATCTCGATCCTGCAACTCGGTGAGGTCCTCGTGACGTCGATCCAAACGGATCTCGTAGACGAGGCCGCCCTCGGCTTTCAGGCCGACCTTCTGAAGAAAGTCGGTGAAAGCCACGCCGAGGGCGTGGTGATCGACATCACGGCCTTGGATGTCGTGGACACCTACATGGCGCGCATCATCAACGAGACCGCGAACATGGCCCGGCTTCTGGGGGCCGACGTCGTTCTGACCGGCATGCAGCCCTCAGTGGCACTTACGCTGGTGGAGATGGGACGCGAGCTGATCGGTGTCGAGACCGCGATGAGCCTCGAGCAGGGCATCCAAAAACTCCAGCACTCCAGAGCGGGACGGCACGGCCACACTCCCGAGGGACCGGAAGGCGGCGATGGCGAAGGGAGCTCCTAAGCTCATTCCCATCGAGGTCGAGGAGGACATTGTTCGTGCCCGGCGGGCTGGGCGAGATATGGCTCGAGAGCTAGGCTTCAGCGCCGCCTATCAGACACGCGTGGCCACCGCGATATCCGAGCTCGCCCGCAACGCTCTCACCTACGCCGGCTCCGGCGTCTGCCAAGTGCACGCGCTGCAGGATCCCTGGATCGTCAGCATTCGTGTGACGGTCGTCGACGAGGGGCCGGGCATCGCCGACCTGTCGGCAGCCCTGGACGATGGTTTCGCGACGGAAAACGGACTTGGCAAGGGCCTGGCCGGGACCAAGCGCTTGGTCGATGAGTTCCAGGTCACGTCGCGACCAGGACGAACCCGAGTGACCGTCACCATAAAGAGCGCCCGGCGCTAGAGGATTCCAGGGAGCCAGCGGAGATCATGACCAGCCAACCAAGCTCGTCCGACGCCGTTGGCGCGACGGTCATCAGGGTGACGACGGATCAGGACGTCACCTGGGCATGGCAGGAGGCGCTGCGCCAGGTCGACAACATGGCATTTACCTCCGCTGCGTCGCACCACCTCGCCACCGGTGTCTCGGAACTTGCGCAGAACTTGGTCAAGCACGCGACCGAGGGCGGGCGCATAACGCTTGCGCCAATCTGCCGGGCGGGAATCGAGGGGGTCGAGGTCACCGCGGAGGATCACGGACCCGGGATAGAAGACGTTCCACGCGCCATGGAAGATGGCTACTCCACGAACGGAGGCCTCGGCGGCGGCTTGCCCGCGGTTCGGCGCCTGATGGACGAGTTCGAGATCACCTCCACTTTGGGCACCGGCACGCGCGTCGTGGCCAGGATCTGGAAGAAATGAAAGCCGGGATCTCACAGCGCGCGCTGGGCGACGCGCCCTACTGCGGCGACCTCTGCGCGTCCTGGACCAGCGGCTCCAAGACGATCCTGTGCATCGTCGACGGGCTGGGACACGGGCGAGCCGCCGCCGCCGCCGCCGAGGCCGCGATAAGCTATGTCGACAGCCATCTCGAGGGCCCACTCCCGGAAATCTTCGAGGGATGCGATCGCGCGATCTCGGCGACGCGCGGTGTCGCCATGGCGATCGTCGAAGCCGATATCGGCGCGTGCCGACTCTCCTACGCCTGCATCGGCAACACGCGGGGACAGCTCTACGGCAAACGGACGATACGGCTACAGAGTCAATACGGCATCGTGGGCGGTGGGTTCCGAACGCTGACCGCCGCTTCGATAGCCTATGATCCGGAAGATATCCTGGTGCTCTGGACCGACGGCGTCTCCGATGACGTCGATATCTCTCGTTACGGCCCGAAGGACCTGGCCGAGCCCCAGCGCCTCGCCGAACGCGTGATCGAGGACCACGCACTCGGAACGGACGATGCCGCTGTCTTGGTCTTCTTGGACCCGAATCTACGATGAGCAAGAATGGCATACAGCAGCGCTACGCGACGCTGCTGCAGAGCTACGTCGTCACCCGAGGCGAGACCGAGCTCGCGACCCTGGCAGCCCTGGGGCGCGAAGCTCTTTTGATCGGGCTGCCACCGGAGGAAATCGCCGAGCTTCATACGGCCGTGCTGGCGAAACTGGCGGCGACCACGCCGGCACTTCTGTCCCGCGACTTTGTCGACGCCACCTCGCCTCCCCTCATCGAAGTCCTCATGGCCTACGGGCTGGCTTTTCGCGAGGAGGCCGCGCGCCGCGAGGCCCTGGTCGAGGCCTTGCGGTCGAGCGAAGAGCTCTACCGGCAGATGTTCCACGGCAACAAGATCCTGCAGCTCCTCATCGACCCCGAGGACGGGCTCATCGTCGATGCCAATCCCGCGGCGGAGGAGTACTTCCTGTGCTCCATGGCCGACATGAAAGGCCTTCACTTGGCCGATATCACGGCAGACACCGCGGAGATCGTCGAAGAGGCTCTCTCGAAAGCCAGGATGGAGGACTACGGTTACTTCGTGTTCCGACAGCAGCTCGGCAACGGCGCTCTCCGCGACGTCGAGGTCTACTCCAGTCACGTCGTCATCAAGGGCCGCAGGCGCCTCCACTGGATCATCCACGACATCACAGATCGCAAGCGAATCGAGGCGGCCATACACCATATGGCGAAGCATGACGCGCTGACGAACCTGCCGAACCGTTTCTTGTTCCAGGAGAGGCTGCAGGAGGCATTGGTCAGTTCGAGCCGTTTGGATCGGCTGGTGGCGATCCTCTTTCTCGACCTCGACCACTTCAAGGACATCAACGATACTCTGGGCCACCCGATCGGCGATCTGCTGCTGAAGGAAGTGGCCAAGCGGCTTCGCGGTTGCGCTCGGGAGATAGACACCGTCGCCCGCCTCAGCGGCGACGAGTTCGCGGTCATCGCCAACCACCTCGAACAGGTCGACAGCGCCACCGTGTTGGCGAAACGGATCATCGACTCCCTGGCCGAGCCCTTCACGCTCGACGCCCATCAGGTGCATAGCGGCGCCAGCATCGGCATCACGATCTTTCCGTCCGACGGCACGGAGGCCGACCATCTGCTTAAGAATGCCGATCTGGCGCTTTACCGGGCCAAGGGCAGGAGCCGAAACACCTACCAGTTCTACGACGAACAGATGCAGGCCGAGGTGCAGATTCGCAAAGCGCTCGAGTTCGAGCTGCGCCAGGGGCTGGAGCAGCAACAGCTAACCGTCCACTTCCAGCCTCAGATCAACCTGCTGACCGGACGGGTCGTCGGAGCAGAAGCCCTGGTCCGTTGGCATCATCCGGTTCGCGGGCTGGTACCGCCGGACGAGTTCATTCCCCTGGCCGAAGAGACGGGCATGATCACGACCCTCGGGGAATGGGTCCTGTCGACCGCCTGCAAGCAGATCAAGCTCTGGCAGTCTCAGGGCCTCCCGGCGCTCCAGGTCGCCGTCAACGTCTCGCCTCGCCAGTTTCAGCAGAAGGACTTCGCCGACAGCGTCGACCGAATTCTCGCGGAGACCGGGTTCGATTCCCGCTACCTGGAGATCGAGCTGACCGAAGGGCACTTGGCGGAAGACGTCAACGAAGCCATAAGAATCCTCACCCTGCTCAAGACGAACGGCTTGTGCATCTCCATCGACGACTTCGGGACCGGCTACTCGTCCTTGAGCCAGCTCAAGCACATGCCGGTCGATACCTTGAAGATCGATCGCTGCTTCATCCGGGACATGGTGACGGACCCCGACGATGCAGCGATCGCAGAGACCATCATCAAGCTGGGGCACAGTCTGGGACTGCGCATCATCGCCGAGGGCGTGGAATCCGAGGAGCAGATTGCCCACCTTCGCCGCAATGGCTGTGATGTCGTGCAAGGCTATTTCTACAGCAAGCCCCTGCCGGCGCGGGAATTCCAAGATTGGTTCTCGAACTTCGCCGCCCGGGAGTTCGAGAAAACCGGCTGACCGGCGGCCGGCCGGGCCGGCGCCTTGGGATCGAGAAACCGCTAGCGCCGGCCGAGCGCGATGCCGTGCAGGGCATCGTAGAGCAGGGCAGCCTCCTCGGGCGTTGCGCGGCCGTGGTGCAGCAAGAAGGTCTGGATGTCGCGACCGCTGTAGCGGCCGAACAGCCGGCCGTCGCGCAGGATGAGGCTACTGCGCACCAGGCCGCGGGCGCGCGGATGACAGATCGCGCAGTCCTGCTGGAACAGGCCGCCGGCCTCGACCTGCTTGGTCAAGACCTCGACGAACAGCGCGGTCTGCTCGGCATCGAGACCGCCCTTGTGCCGGCGCAGGAAGGGCGCGATCTCCTGGCCCGATTCGCGGCCGCGCAAGACACCGTCGCTGAGGACCAGGTTTTCCCGCGCGAAGTCGCCGGCGTGCCCATGGCAACCGGTGCAGCGGGCCTCGAACAGCTCGTGAAAGTCCTCGGCCGCGCCAGTCGTCGCTGGTGCGAGCGACAGCAAGAGTGCCAGAGTCAGAGAGAGCAGCCGCATACAACCCATCCCCAAAAAGGCGTAGACCGGGCGCCTTTCCCTTCGACTGGTTCAGAATGGGGTTTCTCCTCGGCGCCATCCTTGATCCATCTCACCCTGCGACTGCGCCTTACCCGAAACCGTGGGGCCCGGTTCAACGCTTGGCGGATCGCCGTGGCTTGGTGCCGGTCTTTCTCAGGCGTGCTTGACGAAACCGCTGAGGCGTCTCGCCGAACGCCCGCTTGAACCAGCGAATGAAGTGGGCGCAATCGGCGAAACCGCATTCGTAGGCGATCTCGGTCATCGAACGGCTCGTGTTGAGCACGCGCCAGCGGGCGTGTTGCAGGCGCATCTCGCGCCAGAGCTCGGCGGGAGACATGTCGCTGTGTGCGCGAAAGGCCCGGTCGAGCTGGCTTACACTCACGCCGAGCTGACGGGCGAGGTCGCGCACGGAGCTCGGCTCGGCCAGACTGCGCCGCATCAACTGCACGGCGCGCTCGACGCGCTGGTCGCCGCAGCTTTCCAGCTCGTCATAGGGAAGGCGCGGGATATGGTGTGCCACCCTATGCTGATCGACGATCATGTCTGCAAGGCCTTTCAAGGCCCGTGCCCTGCCGCTGTAGCGCGTGATGAGCTCGACCGCGACATCGATAGCGGCGGTGCCGCCCGGGCAGGTGATGACATCGCCGTCGAAAACGTAGATCTCGTGAGTCGTGACCTTGACCTTCGGATAGCGTTCGATGAACTCCGCACGGTGCCGGAAATGCACCGCGCAGCGCTTACCATCCAGCAGGCCGGCCTCAGCCATCGCGAAGCAGCCCGTGCACAGGCCGGCGACGGGCACGCGCCGACGAGCGGCTTCCTTTAGGAAAGCGAATGTCTCGGGCGCATGTTGGGAGAATGCTGGGACCAGTCCGCCGACGATGACCACGATGTCGAATTCCGTGGGGTCGCCATAGGTCTGCCAGGGCGTGACCGCGGCACCGCAGCTCGACGGTATGGGCGTCAGGCTCGGCCCCAGAATCCGCCACTGGCAATAGATCTGCCGGCTGCGGTCGCCCTCATCGGCCGCATGGCGCAACGTGTCGACGAAACCGGCGAAGGGCAGCAAGGTGAAGCGCGGCGACAGGACGAAGCCGACGCGAAGGTCCGGATTTATCGCTCCACCATCAGGTGGGATCGCTTCCGTCAGGTCCATCGACTGGTGATCCGGATTCGAGAAATATTCAATAGACTGCGCGAAATATCCTATCACTGCGATTCCGCTTCCCCTAGCGTCTGCGGCCGCGGCCTTTTCACTGTCCTGGACGGACCGACGGCGGGGGAGGCACCGGATGCGGTGGTCGAAGAGCATCAACATCGTCGGCGCCCATGCCGAGGGCGAAGTCGGGCGCGTGGTCACCGGCGGTGTCCTCGACATCGCCGGCGAAACGATGGTCGAGAAGCTGCGCCATCTGGAGCAGGTCGACGACACGCTGTTGAGGCTCACCCTGTTCGAGCCGCGGGGCTGCGCGCAGATGTCGGTGAACCTGCTGTTGCCGCCCACGAGACCCGAGGCGCATGCGGCCTTCATTCCGCTGCAGCCGGACGGGCCCCACGCCATGTCGGGCTCGAACGCGATGTGCGTGGTCACGGTCCTGCTCGAGACGGGCATGCTTCCCATGACCGAGCCCGAGACCATCGTCGTGTTGGATACCGCGGCGGGCCTGGTCACCGCGACGGCGGCCTGTCGTGACGGGAAGTGCGAGCGGGTGACGCTCGACTTCGTTCCGAGCTTCGTCGAGCATTTCGATCACCCTCTGGAACTCCAGGGCGAGGGCACGCTCAAAGTCGACGTGGCGTTCGGCGGCTGTTACTTCGCCTTCGTCGACGCTGCTGCTCTCGGCTTTGCGATCAAGCCGGAGGAGGCGCGCGATCTGGTCGCGATGGGGACCAAGATTCGCGAGGCCGCCCGTGAGCAGATTCACGTGCGCCATCCGCTCGTTGAAGGCTTCGACCAGGTCGAATACGCGCTGTTCTGCGCCCGCGAA
>JAKSDN010001210.1 GCA_022360075.1 Kiloniellales bacterium
AGCAGATAATAGGAGAACGTGAGCGGCGTGCTGAGGCTCGGGTCGAAGGGGCGCACGAGGCGGCCAGAGGCGAGGTCGTCGGCCACCAGCATGTCGCCGATCAAAGCCACGCCCTGGCCGTCGAGCGCGGCCTGCACCGCCATGGTCTCCATGGTGAAGCGCGGCCCGCGGGTCGGGTCGATGTCGTGCAAGCCGGCCGCCAACAGCCACATACGCCAGCTCGCTTCGGCGTCTTTCCAGTCGATGTGCAGCAGGGTGTGGTGGCGCAGATCGTCGGGCTGGCGCAAGGGGTGCTCGCCGCGCAAGAGCGCCGGGCTGCAAACCGGCGTGTTGAGCTGGCTGAACAGCCAGTCGACCCGCACCCCGTTGTAGCCGCCGGGGCCGTAGCGCAGCGCCACGTCGGCCTCGCCGCGCGTCAGGTCGACGCGGCGGTCGGTGCCGTCGATGCGGATCTCGATGTCCGGGTGCCGGACGCGGAATCGCTCGAGCCGGGGCACCAGCCACATGGCGCCGAACGAAGGGCTGACGCTGATGGTCAGCACCCCGCTCTCGCAGTGGGCGCGCATCTGCTCGACCCCTTGGGCCAGCTTGTCGAAGCCCTGGCTGAGCGTCGGCAGGGCGGCCTGGCCGGCATCGGTTAGGCGCAGCGCCCGGGTCCGGCGGCGAAACAGGGGCACCTCGAGCAGCTCTTCGAGCGCCTTGACCTGGTGGCTGACCGCGGCCGGCGTCACGTTCAGTTCGGCCGCCGCCTTGGTGAAGCTGAGGTGGCGGCCGGCCGATTCGAAGGCCCTGAGAGCGGTCAGGGGCGGGAGCGGTCGAGCCATTCTCTATAACCGCAATTTTTCTAACAAGTGAGCCGAGATCTTCTCGTTTGTTGAAGGTCACAGATAGGCATAGGTTTTCCCAGAGACAAGGTCGAATTGCTCCGACGAGGGTGTGGCTCAGGCAGCCTCGTAGATCAAATAATTCTAGAGCATGGCTGCGTAGGCGAGCGGTCAAAGCCGAACCCGACGAAGGACTCAATGAACCGCCACTACGCGCTTCCCCATCTCGGCAGCAGCATCCGGCAGGCTCATGCCGACAGGCCCGCGCGACCAGGCCGCCAAACCGACGGAACCGCGGGCAACGGCATCTTGCGGCTGGTCAATGGCCTGGAACCGGCGCTTCGCCGGTCTGTCCGCAGGATCTCCCGCCGGCGGCGCGTCGCGATCCGCAAACGCCAGGCCTTAAGCGGCCACCACCGGACGGACATCGGGCTGGACCGCGCCCAGATCGCCGCGACGGTCGATGGGATCATCGAGACCGACGGTCGGTCGGCATGAACCGAAATACACGATCTGAGTATTACACCGGCGCCTTTCTTGTTGTGACCGCAGCCATAACATACAGCACGGCGGGTTTGTTCACCAAGGGAGTCGAAGCTGGATCTTGGGACGTCATCTTCTGGAGAGGCCTTTTTGCCGCTGCTTTCATCACGGTCTGGACAATAAGTAGAGGCGCGCTACGGCATAACTTCCTTGCCATCGGTTACAGCGGATGGGCGATAGTCGTAATAGGAGCATCGGGTACGGCGGCATTTATCCCGGCATTTAAACTCACAACCATTGCCAATGTTTCACTTATCTATGCGGTTGCCCCACTTATCGCTGCGCTGCTCGCCTGGTTCATCATTGGGGAAAAAGTAACAGCAAGGACGATGGCGGGATGCATTGGCGCGCTCTTGGGCGTTGCGGTCATTGTTTCGGGCTCGCTTGGTCGAATTGGCCTATACGGCGACTTGTTGGCCTTGTGGATGACCATCGCCATGGCATTGATAATGGTCATTTATCGAAAATATCCAGATACGCCGGGGGCGGGTCCCCAGGTGCTGCAATCGGTTCTGTTGCTGCCATTTGCCGCTATGCTTGGTAGCCCCTTCGATGTTGAACCTGCAGAAGTCTATGTTCTTGCCGCATTCGGACTGCTATTTGCCATCGCCTCAGTCACCTTAGCGGAAGGCGCCAAACGGGTTCCATCCGGCCAGACCGCTCTTTTAAGTAGCTTGGAGACCCCTCTTGCGCCGGTATTCGCCTTCATGTTGTTCACGGAAATTCCGAACGCCGCAACATTTCTTGGTGGTTCGGTGGTGCTGTTCGCCGTGCTTTTATCGATAAGAAACGATACTTAAACCAAGCTGCATTGACTCGAACCTGTCTTTCAGCCGTCATTGCGAGCTGGCGTCAGCCAGCCCCTCGGCGCCACTGGACAATCCAGAGCCACTACGCAGGCGTGAGTCGGCTGGATTGCTTCGCTCCGCTCGCAACGACGATCCCTATGGTTATGTGTCGCTTTCGGCTTCGCTTGATATTGGCCA
>JAKSDN010000731.1 GCA_022360075.1 Kiloniellales bacterium
AAGGAGGGAAAGAGCGCGAGCCAGAAGCTGTCCAGGATGTTCTCGAAGCCCTCGCGGATCATGCCGCCCCAGGTCGCGGTCGGCGGCGCGACGCCGAGGCCGATGAAGGCGAGCGAGGCCTCGACGCGGATCGCCGTCGCCAGCCAGAGCGATCCCATCACCAGGATCTCCGGCAGGATGTTGGGCAGGATATGCCGCAGCATGAGTCTCAGGTCCGAGTAGCCGAGCGCCCGCCCCGCCTCCACGAACTCGCGCTCCTTCACCGCGATGGTCGGCGCGCGCGCGATCCGGGCGAAGGGCGGAATGGCGGTCAGGGCGATCGCGATCACCAGGTTGGTGATCGTCGGGCCGAGCATGGCGACGACGATGAGCCCCAGGATCAGCGAGGGGAAGGCCAGGAGCACGTCCATGGTCTGCATCATGATGATGTCCGTGCGCCCGCCGGTGTAGCCGGCGACCAGGCCGATCAGCGAGCCGATGACCATGGCGATGCCGATCGCCAGCAGGCCGATGACCAGGGAGATCTGCGCGCCGTAGAGCAGCCGCGAGAGGATGTCCCGGCCGTAATAGTCGGTGCCCATCCAATGCTCGCCCGAGGGCGGCTGGAGGCGAAACAGGATGTTCTGCTCCAGCGGATCGTGCGGCGCGATCAGCGGCGCCAGGACCGCCAGCAGCGCGACAAGGAGAAACACAACCAGGCCGACCCAGGAGGTCTTGTTGGTGTTGAAGGCCTTGATCAGGCCGCGGCTCGCCGCCGTCAGGCTCAGGCGCAGGTAAGAGGCGCGGCGCCGACCCGTCGTCACCGCGCTCATCGGTACTTGATCCTCGGATCGATCAGCCCGTAGGTGAGATCCGTGAGCAGGTTCACCGCGACGACGATCAGGGTGTAGATCACCATCATGCCCTGGAGCATGGTGTAGTCGCGCTGGTTCAGCGCGCCGACGATCAGCTTGCCGAGGCCGGGACGGTTGAAGACGATCTCGGTCAGGACCGAGTTGCCGATCAGGATGCCGAGGTAGAGCCCCACCACCGTGACCACCGGGATCATGGTGTTGCGCAGGCAGTGGCGCAGGATGACCTGCGCGAAGTCGATGCCTTTGGCGTGGGCCGTGCGCACGTAGTCCTGATTGAGCACCTCCAGCATGGCCGAGCGCGCGACGCGGGTGATGTAGGCGGCCATGATGATGCCGAGATTGATCGCCGGCAGCGCCAGGTCGCGCAGCCGGTCGCCGAAGCTGCCGCTCTGGCCGGCGCTGATGACCGGGAACCAGCGCAGCTGGATGGCGAAGACCAGGAGCAGAAGGATGGCCGAGACGAAGGCCGGGAAGGAGAGCCCGAGCAGCGAGGCCAGGCGCGTGACGTAGTCGGGCAGGCTGTTGCGCTTGACCGCCGACCAGATGCCCAGGGGAATGCCGAGCACTGCGCCGATGACGAGGGAGACGACGGTCAGCTCGATGGTGGCCGGCAGGACCTTCAGGATCTCCTCGATGACCGGCCGGCCGGAGACCATCGAGACGCCCCAGTCGCCGAGGATTACGCCGCTCAGGAAGCTGCCGTACTGCACGACCAGTGGACGATCGAGCCCGAGGCGCGCACGCAGCGCCTCGATCGCTTCCATGCTGGCCTGGTCGCCCAGGATCACCAGCGCCGGATCGCCCGGCAGGACCCGGACGATGAAGAAGACGATGGTCAGAACGGAAAAGAGCGTGATGACGGCAAAGCCGAGACGCTTGAGGACGAAGCGGCTCATCTAACGTCGCTTGTCAGAAGGAACGCGCGGCCACGCGAAGCGAGACGGCGCGCCGGCCGAGACCGGCGCGCCGAAGCCCGCTAGTTCTTGAAGTGGGCCAGTTCCGTGATCGGCGGACTCAGGTTGAGCGAGCCCTTCACCTCCACGCCGAGATCGAGACTGTCCTTCCAGGCCCAGAGCTGGAGGTTCTGGTAGATCGGCACGGAGCAGACCTCCTCCAGGATCTTTTTCTGCGCATTGGCCCAAAGCAGAAGCTGCTCGTCTCGGTTCTGCTCGACCCGGGCGGCCTCGATATCGCCGTCGGCGACCGAGCAGTGCGAGAAGTTGGTGATCGCCGAGGACGTGCCGACGATCGAGCTCGAGTGATAGAACTGCGTCAGGTAGACGTCGGCGATCGGAAAGCGCGCGGCCGAGTAGTGCACGACCTGCGAGGCGTCCTCGCGAATGCGCTGGTGGAAGGTCGCGTGCTCCACCGGCTCGATCTCGAGGTTGATGTTGGCTTGCTTCAAGAGCGCCTGCACCGCCTCGATGGTCGTCAGCATGCCGGGTAAGGTGGTGTGGATCGCCTTCAGCGTGACGCCGTCGGGAAAGCCCGCCTCCGTCAGCAGTTCCTTGGCCTTGGCGACATCGTAGTCATAGACCGGCACCTGATCGGTGTAGCCGAGATAGCCTTCCGGCACGACCGAGACCGAGCCTCGGGTCACCGCCTCGCCCTTGAACTTGACCATGGCACTTCGGTCGATGGCATGGGCGACGGCCTGACGCACCATCTGGTTGTCGAGCGGCGGCATGGTCATGTTGAGATGGATGACCGACATCTCGCCCGGCTCCATCACCGTGACCGTCGTGCCGGGGATCTTGCTGATGCGCTCGACCCAAGTCTGATCCTGCTTGCCGTAGATCATGTCGACTTCGCCCGACTGGAAGGCGAGGTCGCGGCTCGCGTCCGACGGGATGTAGCGGTAGTAGATCTCCTTGATCTTCGGCGCGCCGCGGAAGTAGTCCTCGTTGGCCACCAGCTTGACGTACTGCTGCGGCTGATACTCCGCGAACATGAAGGGGCCGGTGCCGATCGGCGAGCGCTGGAACTTGTCGCCCAACGCCTCGACCGCGTCCTGGCAGACGATGTTGCCGCCGTGATAGGCGACGAGCAGCCCGAGCAGGCTGGGCACCGGCTCCGACAGCGTGATCTTGACCTCGTAGTCGCCGGTCGCCTCGATCGAGGACAGCGCCTTGAAGTCGTTCGCGAAGCCCGAGGTCTCCTTGTTGGCCGCGCGCTTCAGGGAGAAGACGACGTCATTGGCATCGAGCTCGCCGTAGTCGCCGTGGCACTGCACGCCTTGGCGCAGCGTGAAGACCCATTCCAAGCCGTCCTCGGAGGACGTCCAACTCTCGGCCAAATCCGGTTCGATGTGGGCCGGGCTTGCCTGGCCCGGCTCGATCCGCACGAGGCCGTTGAACATCCAGTGCAACAGGCCCTTGTCGGGGGTCGTCGTGGCGACATGGGGATCGAGCTTGCCGGCGTCCGCCGACGCCATGCCGATGTTCAACGTGGTTCCGGCCGCCTGGGCAAGCGACGTCGTCAACAACAGTGCGCACGCTGCGGACGTCAGGATGCCGATTTTCATGTCCACCTCCTCCTGATTTTTCGGCGCAAACTCTGGCACCTGCGAATACCCCTGTCCACCGCCAAAGGCCACGGGGTCGGGCCCGCTTGGTCCCGGCACGCAGGGACCCGAATGGCCTGCATCTAGAGCGTGTCTTCGAGGCGGCAGTTCACCAGCAGCTCGGCGATCGCCGCGTTGTTCGGAAGGGCGATCACGGTCGCGGCCAGCTCGGCGAGATCGTCGGGGTCGATCATTTCGTGACGGCCGATCTTGGTGGCATCGGCGGTGAGGTCAGTGCGGACGAAGCTGGGGCAGAGCGCCGTCACCCGCACGCCCGATTCCCAGCCCAGACGACGGCTGCCATGGGTCAGCGCCATCAGGGCATGCTTGGTCATGTTGTAGGCGACGTTGTCGTTGCGCACGCGCTTGCCGGAGAGCGAGGACACATTGACGATTCGCCCGCTGCCGGAGGCCTTCAGGTGCGGCAGGCAGAGCCGCGTCATGAAGAGCGGTCCCTTGACGTTCACCGCCCAGAGTCGGTCGAGGTCTTCCTCGTCACCCTCCTCGATCGTGAAGGGAACCGTGCCGCCCGCGTTGTTGACCAGACCGTCGATGCGCCCGTAACGGCTCACGGTATCCGCCAGCCAGCGCTCGTGCGTGGCCCGTTCCTCGGCGACATAGCGGCAACGGAGCAGGCGCTCGTCCCCTGCGTCTGCGAGCGACCCACTCAACGCCTGGGCATCGCGGACACCCAGGCTGAGCGTATAGCCCTTCCGATAGAGCGTCTCGCCGATGGCGCGGCCGATGCCCCGGCTTGCGCCCGACACCATGATGACCCGGCCCTCGGGGTCCAGCATTGTGACCTCCTTGCTCAGAGTTTTTTCGGCGATGATGTCCATGCCTTCGGCGCGCAGCGCTCGATGGCGGCAGTCGCGCTCGCGACCGTTTTCGATATGGACCGAGGAGTCTTCGTCTCATCCATGCAGAGTCAACGGCGCCGGCTCGGCCTCACTGCCTGAAATCGCTGGACGATCGAAGGCGAAGGCGCCGAGATCGAGCGCCGGACGTCGGCCGAGGGCTAGGTCTCGCAGGATCTCGCCGATCGCCGGGCCGATGCCGAAGCCATGGCCGGAGAAGCCGGCCGCGACGATCAGGCCCTCAGTTCCCGGGGCCCAGTCGATCACCGGCAAGGCATCAGGCGTCAGGTCCAGCAAGCCGGCCCAGAGCTGCTTCACCCGGGCCTCGGCGAAGGCCGGCAGCAGTTCGCCGACGAGATCGATGGTGCGCTTCACGCTGGCGGTCGTGGGCTCGATTTTCGGGCGGCCGTCTTCCGTCTGGCCGATCTCGCCGTGCCAGTCCTCGGCCCCGCTGGTGACGCGCAGGCAGCCGTCGACCTGCTGACGCGCCGCGCAGTTGGCGTTGGCGACCCCGAGCACCGGCGCCAAGGTCGGCGGCAGGGGCGCCGTCTGGATCACCGTCACCATGGGAATGCGCAGCGGAATGTTCAGGCCCAGTGGCTCCAAGAGCGCGTTTACGCCGAAGCCGTTGGCCAGGATGCACAGGCCGGCCGGGAACCGCCGGGCCGTCGTGCGCAGCGCCCGCAGGCGGCCGCCTTCAGTCTCGAGGGCTCCGACCCGCTCGCCGAAATGAAAGGCGGCGCCGTGTCGTCTCGCCGCCTCGTAGTACGCCGAGACGCTGGCCAGGGGATCGGCATGGCCGTCGGTTGGGCAAAAGGACGCTGCCAGGATTCGCTCGGAGAGCGCCGGCGCGATCTCGCGCACGGCCTTGTTGTCGTCGAGAAACACCAGCTCGAGGCCGAGCGCCGTCTGCTCTGCCACCAAGTGCCTGATGGTTTCGACCTCCGCCGGCGTGCGGGCCAGGCGGAGGTTGCCGTTTTGGCGGTAGTGCGTCGCAGCCCCGAGCTCGGCCTCGAGATCGGGCCAGAGCGCCACGGCCCGGCGCGCCAGCGGCAGCTCCGCAGGGTGGCGTCCGGACTGACGTACGCCGGCCAGGGTCCAGCCCGAGGCCATGGCCGCAGGACCGTAGGCCTCGATGACGGTGACCCGCGCTCCCGCCCGGGACAGATGCCAGGCAGCGCTGCAGCCGGTGATCCCAGCACCGACGATGGCGATATCCGGCAGGCTCACGCAGTGAACCTCTCGTAGCGGAACGGGCTCGGATCGACCAGCGGCGCACGCTCGGCGGCGAGTTGCGCGGCGAGATAGCCCGCCCCGGGGCCGAGCCCGAAGCCATGTCCGGAAAGGCCGGTCGCGAGCACCAGGCCCGGCAGCCTGTCGAGCGGCCCGATCACCGGTATCTCGTCGTGCGTCACGTCGATCATCCCGCCCCAGCGCTCGACCGGCTCGGCTTCGGCAAGCTGAGGGTAGAGCCTCTTGGCCGAGCGCAGCACGTCGTCGAGCAGCCGGTGATCGGGGGCCGGGTCGAAGACGCGCAGCGCCTCGAAGGGACTGACCTCGTCGCCCAGCCAGCGGTGCCGGCCCAGGGGACCGAAGTAGGCAGCGCCGAAGCGCAGCTTCAGGATGCGCCAGCGCTCCTTCAGAATCGGCGTAAAGGCGGCAAAGTGCTTGAAGGCCGCCGGAATGATATCGAAGCGCGCGGCGCCGCTGCGGGCGACGGTGTAGCCGCCGTCGACGCGCCGCCGCAGCGAGGCGCCGGGGGCGCCGAGGGTGCTCTTGGAGATCAAAGGCGCGGCGCTCGTGCGTTGGGCCGAGGACTGGACCGCGAGCTGCGGCAATGAAAAGCCGAGGTTCTCGAGGAAGGGCCGCGACCACACGCCGCCGGCGAGCAGGGCCGCGTCGCAGTCGATGGTCCCATGCTCGGTCACCACCTGCGAGACCCGTCCGCCGGCGCGCTCGATCGTGCGGACCGCGGTCTCCTCGAAGACCTCCGCGCCGGCCGCCGCCGCCAGGCGGGCCACGGCCGGCACCGCACGCGCGGGCTCGGCGTAAATGTCGCTCGGTGTGTGGATGGCGCCGACGAAACGGCTGGCCGCCTGCCCCAGCATGGCATCGACCTCGGCGCCGCTCAGGAGGCGCGTGTCGAGCTGGAAGTCGCGCGCCTTCTCCAGCCAGGTGGAGTGCTTCTCGAGATCCTTCTCGGTCTCGGCCAGGTAGGTCGAGCCGCCCTCGCGCAGGCCGATGTCCGCGCCGACGTCGGCGTCGATCTGGCGCCACAGCCGCTGGCTTTCGATCATCAGCGGCAGCTCGCGCAGGTCCCGGCCCTGCTTGCGGATCCAGCCCCAGTTGCGCGACGACTGCTCGCCGGCGACCCGCCCCTTCTCGCAGAGCACCACGGGGATCCGCCACTGCGCGAGATAGAGCGCCGCCGTCACACCGACCACGCCGCCGCCGATCACGACCACGCCCGCGCGCTTCGGCAGGGGTCGTTCGGCGCTGTGCGCGAAGTCGGCGGTCTTTGCGGGCATCATCGGCGAGCGGTGTTTCTGGCCGCGTCCGCGGCGGCGACTCGAGGCGGGACCGGGCTTGAGGATTTCTGGAGCGCGAGCCTAGCCCGGACGGCGGAGATCTGCCAAGCGCCGAGC
>JAKSDN010000792.1 GCA_022360075.1 Kiloniellales bacterium
TCGGCGCACCGAATCACGCGCATTCCCCTGGCGCCGCCGGAGATCGCAGGCTCGCTCAACCTGCGTGGCCGGATCGTCACCGCTCTGGACGTGCGCCGGCGTCTCGGCTTGCCGCCGCAGGAGGGCGACAAGGAATGCATGAGCATCGTCGTCGAGCACGAGCACGAGCTGTACAGTCTGATGGTCGACACGGTGGGCGAGGTCCTGGCCCTGACGACGAACGAGTTCGAGAAGAACCCGCCGACGCTCGACCCCTGCATTCGCGAGTACTCGGAAGGCATTTACCGTCTGGACGACAAGTTGTTGGTCGTCCTCGACGTAACGTCCCTGCTGAACTACAGCCGCTCGCAGGCGGCCTAAGAATCGGCTACGCCACGGGTCCCGCAGGAAGCCAGCCCGTGTCGATTTATCTTGGAGTAGCACGATGAAGTCTTGCTTGATCGTCGACGACTCGAAGGTCGTGCGGATGGTGGCGAAAAAAATCCTGGAGGGTCTGAGCTTCCGGATCTCGGAAGCCGAGGATGGCCAGAAGGCGTTGGAGAAGTGCAACGAAAGCATGCCCGACGTCGTGCTCCTCGACTGGAACATGCCGGTCAAGACGGGCATCGAGTTCCTACGCGACCTGCGCGCGATGGATGGCATCGAGCAGCCGGTCGTCGTGTTCTGCACGACCGAGAACGACATGGCCCACATCCAGGAGGCCATGAGCGCCGGTGCCAACGAGTACATCATGAAGCCGTTCGACAGCGAGATCATCGAATCGAAGTTCAGTCAGGTCGGGCTTCTTTGACGGCATAACAGTCGTTCCATATTTCCTAGGTCCTATTTGATGAGTGAACCTATTCGGGTAATGGTGGTCGATGATTCAGCCGTGATCAGAGGGCTGATAACGCGGGCTCTCGAGACCGACCCGGCGATCTCCGTCGTCGCCTCGGTGCAAGACGGGCAGATGGCCATCCGGACGGTTTCGCGCGAGGATATCGAGGTCGTCGTGCTCGATATCGAGATGCCGGTCATGGACGGGCTCACCGCCCTGCCGAAGCTGATTCAGGCCAAGCCCGGCATCCAAGTGATCATGGCCTCGACCCTGACGCGCAAGAACGCGGACGTCAGTCTTCGCGCGCTCCAGGGCGGGGCGGCCGACTATGTCGCCAAGCCGAGCTCGCGCGCCGATCTGCACTCCGCGAACGATTTCCAGCGGGAGCTGACCGAGAAGGTCAAGGCCGTCGGGCAGGCAAAGCGCGGCGGCGGCGGCGCGAAGGCACCCTTTCGGGCGGCGAGGCGCTCTGCGCCCAGCATCGGCGGCTCGGGGCCCACTAGCATCTCGCTGCGCCAGCAGCGGATCGCACGCCCTTCGGCGATCGCGATCGGAAGCTCCACGGGCGGGCCCCAGGCGCTGCTGAACGTGCTCTCGTCGCTGCCCGGTGACATGCGCGAGCCGGTCTTCATCACGCAGCACATGCCGGCGACCTTCACGAGTTTGCTGGCCGAGCACATCGACCGCGCTTCGCCGCTGTCGTGCAGCGAGGCCAAGCACAACGAGCGCGTGGCCGAGGGGCACATCTACGTTGCCCCCGGTGACTACCACATGGAGATCGTGCGCGAGAAGGCCAGCCTGTTTATCAGGCTCAATCAAAATCAGCCTGAGAACTTCTGCCGTCCGGCCGTTGATCCGATGTTGCGGTCACTTGCCAAGGTCTACGGCCCGAAGCTTCTGGTGACAATTCTGACTGGTATGGGTGCGGATGGCTGTAAGGGTTCGGAAGTGGTCGTAGGTGCGGGGGGTACGGTGATCGCCCAGGACGAGCCTTCCAGCGTTGTCTGGGGCATGCCTGGGGCCGTCGCTAACGCGGGTCTTTGCTCTGCGGTCCTGCCTCTGAACGAGATCACGCCCTACATCCGCAATCTCTTGATGAGGTCGGCGGCATGAACGTCAATGATTTCGAGATGATCACGCGTCTCCTGAGGGAGCGCTCGGGCCTGGTCCTGACCAAGGACAAGGCATACCTCCTGGAGAGCCGTCTGAACCCGGTCGCGCGCAAGTGGCAGTTCAAGGGCTTCGACGAGCTTGCCGAGGCGATTCGTCTGGGCAAGGACGAGGCTTTGCTCAAGGACGTGACCGAGGCGATGACGACGAACGAGTCCTTCTTCTTCAGGGACTCGAAGCCTTTCGACCAGTTCCGCGACATCGTGATGCCGCACCTGATCGAGCACAGAGCGAGTCAACGTTCTTTCCGGATCTGGAGCGCCGCCTGCTCCAACGGGCAGGAGCCCTATTCCTTGGCCATGATCCTCAAGGAGCATGAGGCGAAGATCAGCGGCTGGAAGATCGACATCATCGCGACGGATCTCTCGACGGAGGTCTTGGCGAAGGCCGACGAAGGCGCCTATTCCCAGTTCGAGGTGCAGCGCGGCCTGCCCATCAACTTCCTGGTGAAGTATTTCCGGCAGGAAGGCGATCGCTGGATCATCGACGACATGATCCGCAAGATGGTGACCTACAAGAAGTTCAACCTACTGGAAAACCCGGCCGCGCTGGGGCGGTTCGATGTCGTGTTCCTGAGGAACGTCCTGATCTACTTCGATCAGGAAACGAAGTCGCAGGTCCTCGGTCGGGTCGCCAAGCTGATGCCGTCGGACGGCTTCCTCTATCTGGGCGGTGCCGAGACCGTCCTGGGAATCTCCGACTGCTTCCAATTGATCCCCGGTCAGCGCGGCGTCTACGGGCTGGTCGGCGCGGAGCAGGCACCGGCCAGAGCGGCCGGCTGACGGCGCCGATACGCAACGGCGCCGACCGCAGCGATCGAGCGCCGCTCGCGGCGCCGCCTAGTGGCGCGGAAGTGCGCCTGGACGTAGCTTCTCGTCCATAGGTTTTCCATTCGCTTCCCCTCGAAGTAAAATCTCGAGCGAATCGGGGCTCCGATCGCCGCCGAAATGCGGTGAGGCGATCGGCTGGGGACTGGTGGGGGCGATGGAGCGATTTCCCGACGAATTCGATGTGCTGCTGTCGAGATCCGGCCTGCGCAGGCTCATGGCGCTCGACAGGAGCGCCTCCGGCGGCAGGAAGCGCAAGGCCGACTACTTCACGCGGGTCACCGACATCATAGCGCCAAGCCGCGCGGGCGCGGCCCTGCGGCTGCTGGAGCGCACCCTGTTCCCGGTCATGACCCCGCTCAGCGTGCCGATTCCGCCGGACTCGATCTGGGCGATGCGCGAGCCCTATACCGAGCGCCTGTCGAAGACCTCGCGCTGTCGCACCGCCAGTCTCTTCAACCCGCGATCGCGCTCCCACAGGAAGGCCAAGGACGTCGGACTGCTACAGATGCTGCACTCCGCGAGCCTCAAGCGGCTCGCCGAGGGCCTGAGCGGGCGCGCGCTCTGCGATGAGAGGGATGTCCAGCTTCTGTGCTACGAGCACGGCGACTACATGGGTCCGCACAACGACCATCACCCCAACGTCGAGACCGCAAAGGACGGCTTCGTCGACCTTCAGGTCTCGCTGTGCAACGGCTTCGTCGACCATCAGTGGCTGGTCTACGAGCGCGACGGTTTCCTCGACGAGATCGTCAGGGTCTCGGACCGCTCTTCGGTCACCTGCTACCGCCTGCCATTCTGGCATTACACGACACCCCTGCAAGCGAGGCCGGGCCGCCAGGCCCAGGCCCGCCGCTGGATCCTGATCGCGTCCTTCAGGTTTGCTTGAGGCGGCCTAGCCGCACTGGAGCAGGCTCTCGGCCTCGGACAGTTCGGGTAGGGGCTGGCCGCGGAATCCCTGGATCTGTGGCGTCACCAGCTCCCTGGCCTCCGAGTGCTTGTCCTGGCTGGTCCAGAGGCGGGCGAGGCTGAGGGCGGCGCGCAGCTCCCACATGCGGGCTTGGATCTCGCGCGAAACCTCGAGCGCCTGCCAGAAGCAGGCTTCGGCCTGATCACGCGCGGTCGAGGTCGGTTGGAGCAGCGTGAGCTCGCCACGAATCCGGTGGATTTCGGGCTCGTACCAGCGCTCGCCCGTGCTTCCGACGGCCTCGACGGCGACCTGAAGCAGCTCGGAGGCGCCGGAGAAGTTGCCGCCCTTGCCGAGCGCTTCGGCTAGCAGCGCGTAGACATAGGGCATCTCGATGGCGCCGACGTCGCAGCGCCTGACCACGTCCTCCATCGCCTCGATGCCTTCGGCGGTCACGCCCTCCTGCACCAGCACCCAGCCCCTGAAATAGCTGCCCATGTCCTGCCAGGCGTACATGTCGTGCTCGCCGGCGATCGTGAGCAGTTGTTCGGCGTGGCGGCGGACCGCCGCGGTGTCGCGCAGGAACTGGAAGAGGTAGCAGGCGTTGCAGAGGGTCAGGGCGCGGGTATAGGCCGAGCCCTGTTCGGCGTGGCGCAAGGCCTGCGCGCAGCGCCGCTGCGCCTCCGATGCCTGGCCGAGCGCGAAGAGGGTCCAGGACAGATAGGTCAAGGCAAGGCTCGGAAACTGGGCGCCCTTGATGTCGGCGTTCTCGACCTGCGTGTCGCTGTGGGCGACGGCCTGCTCGAGGTGATGTCGCGCGGTCGTCAGGTCGCCGCGCGAGAAAGAGCACATGCCGGCCGCCTGGTGACCAATGATCTCGGTCGGCATGTCGGCCCGGCTCTCGCCCAGGGCAACCAAGCGCTCCGCTGCTTCGCTCGCGACCGTGAGCTTGGCCGCATCGAAGGCGGAGGCCGACTGGCCGTAGAGCGTGTGGACGTAGTCGGAATAGAACTCCGCCGTCACCCTCTGCTCGCCGATCTCCTCGCAGAGCGCCCGCGCGCGCAGGTAGGCGCCCTGGGTCTCCTCGGCGCCGGTGCCCTTCCAGGAGCGAAAGGCCTTGCCGCGGGCGAGCTGGAGACGCAGCTCCGTCTCCAATCGCGCGGGCCCGGCGGGGCGGGTCATCAAGAGGCCGAGCGCCTCGTCCAGGCGCCCTACGGACTCCGCGAAGGCCGAGATTTCCGCGGCGCGCTGGCCGGCGATGATATAGTACCGCACCGCCTCGTCGGGCCTGCCGGCTTCTTGGAAATGCCGGGCGATGAGCTCAGGCCGGGCGCGGGGCGATTCATCGCGCCCCTGGAGGAGCAGCTCGGCGATGCGTCCGTGCAGCGCCTGGCGCCGGGTCCGTAGCAGGCTCTCATGGGCCGCTTGCTGCACCAAGGCGTGCTTGAAGCTGTAGCTCTCGTCCGGCGGCGCGCCGTGGCGGAACAGGAGCTTCGAGGCGACGAGCTGGTCGAGGCCGCTTTGCAGCGCCATGTCGTCGAAGTCGCTGACCGCAGCCAGTAGCGCCGGCTCGAAATCGCGTCCGATGCACGAGCCGACCTGCGCCACCCTTTTGGCCGGACCGAGGTGGTCGAGACGTTCCATGAGCGAATCGTGGAGCGTGCCGGGAATCACGTAGGGCGGCAGCGGACCGGTCAGTGTGAAGCCTTGATCGGTCTCGCGCAGCAGCCCGGACTCGAGAATCGTCTTGGTCAGCTCCTCGATGAAGAGCGGGATGCCATCGGTCTTGGCGAGGATGTGGGACAGCACATCCTCCGGCAGAGACTTGCCGCCGGTCACCTGCGCGACGAACTTGCCGACCTGGCCCTGGGTCAGCCGATTGAGCGTCAGCGAAGTGATGTGCGGATAGATGTCCCAGCGTTCGACCGGATGCTGGCGCGAGGTGATCATGAGCAGGGCGCGCGTGCCCTGAATCCGGTTGATCAGAAGCTCGACCAGCTCCATGGAGACCGGATCGATCCAATGGATGTCCTCGAATACCAGAAGCAAGGGCTTCTCGCCGATGTGGCTCAGCATCAAGTCGGCGATCACCGAGAGCGTCGTCTCCTTGTAGCGATCCGGAGTCATCTCCGGCAGGACATAGCTCTCGTCGGTCGGGATGAAGAGTAGCGGGCCGATGAGGGGAACGGCCAAGGCGCGATCGACCCCGGCGGACTCGAGCAGCCGCTCCAGCTTGCTCAGCTTCGTCGGGTCCGGGTCGTCGTCGCCGATCCCGGCCGAGCGGGTGATCTGCTCGATCAGCGGATAGAGGCTGGTCTTGTTGTAGTACGAGGAGCACTGATAGCGCAGGATCGTGTGCGGCTCGCTCTCGACGCGCTCGTAGAGCACCTGAGTGATGCGCGACTTGCCGATCCCGGCCTCGCCCGATAGCAGCACGACCTGACCGTCGCCGCCTTTCGCGGTGGCCCAGCGGTCCAGCAGCAGCTCGATCTCGCGCTCACGGCCGATCATCGGCGTGAGGTCGGCCTCGTGCATGGCGTCGAAGCGGCTGTCGATCGACTTGACGCCCATGACGCGCCAAACCTGGACGGGCTCCGAGATGCCCTTCAGCTTATGCCGTCCGGCATCGGCGAACTCGAAGGTGCCGCCCACCAGCTTGTGGGTGTCGGGGCCGATCAGCATGGTGTTCGGCTTGGCCAGGCTCTGCAGGCGCGCGGCGAGATTGGGCGCCTCGCCGACGGCCAGACGCTCCGACCCGGCGTCGCCCTCGATCGTGTGGCCGGCGACCACGAGACCCGTCGCCGTGCCGACGCGGACCTGAAGCGTCACGTCCAAGCCCGTATCAAGGTTCGGCACGGTCTCGATGATGGCCAGGCCCGCGCGCAGCGCCCGCTCGGCGTCGTTCTCGCGCGCCTGGGGAAAGCCGAAGTAGGCGAGGATGCCGTCGCCGGAGTAGCGCGCCACAAAGCCGCCGAACTGGCGGAGCACCTCGCGGCAAGATTGGTGATAGGTCTGAATGACCTCCTTGAAGTCCTCCGGGTCGAGCCGCTCGGCCAGATCCGTCGACTTGACCAGGTCGCAGAACATGATGGTGAGCTGGCGCCGCTCGGCGTCGTCGGCGGCGCGGGTCTCCGAGGGGCTCGACTTCGGTTCGCTGGTCGCGAGCTCTTGGATCGCTTTGAGCAGCTTCTTGCGGGGACCGAGCGCGATGCCGAGCTCTTCGAGGTCCTTCTCGCTCAGCTCCGGCAGCACCTCGAGGTCGATCTCGTGCTGGGCGAAGAGCGGGACATACCTCTCCAGCCCTAGCGAGATCAGCCATCTGGCGATATCGCTGTCGTGGTCCCCTGACGCCAGATCGTTCACTGGCTCTCTCGCTCACTCTGGCGGCTTGCGCCGAAAGGCCGCTGTTCGCCCAATCCGTCTTCGGTCTAACCTGACTTCGAAGGAATGCCCCCGCAGCCTACACAGGAACCCCGGATTTCACCCAGGCCCTTGGTAGCCTAGTGAATGCCAAACGGCAATCGCCGAGCGCATTTGCAAAGCCGGCGTCCTGTTTGGCAACCACAAGGCAGGGCGCTGGAGGTCACCGTCCACCATGCGCTGCGTCTTTCGCCGCGATAGGGACAAAGCAGTTGAAAGACCTCACCTTATGGTAGTGGTCTTTTGTGCTGTGCCGTTGCTCGTGTCATGATCTGGCGAAGGACTCGACACACTGAACCCGGCTGCGAGTTTGGCCGCGCTTCTCGACAAGAGGTGTGACTTTCCTCACAGGTTGGGACGACAACTTGCACATGAATCGGTGAGGCTCGCCGCCGGCTCTGTCTTTGGGCCAGCACTGGCCGGTGGCGCTGGGGCGCCGGAACGAGGGGACGGGGAAAATGTCGGACGATGTTCGAATTCTCAAGCTATTCGTATTGGCCGAAGATCAGCGCGCGCTGCGCCGAAGCTACAAGGAGATCGCGCGCTACGACGGCTTTACCCTGATCGAGGCATCGGAGGCGGACAAGGCCGAGCTTCAGTCGCGCTATCCGCTCGAGGACATCACCGATCAGTACTGGATTCAGCTCGGCGAGCGCCTGATCGATACGCGCAGGCCGAGGATCGATGAGTCGGGACAAGAAGCGCCGCACCAGGCCTATCGTGGCGTCAAGGCGGTCGACGGGCGTCAACACCACTATTTGGTGCAATTCATCGGACCGGTCAAACCCGCCTGGGTCAGGAGTCTGACCAAGCTCGGTGCCGAGCCGCGGCGGCCCATCGGTTCCTTCACCTACATCGTGCGTTGCAAGCGGGCGCTGCTGAAGAAGATCATCGCGCTCGCTCATGTGCGCTGGGTTGGCCATCTCTCCCACCGCGACCGGCTTTACGTCAACGGGCAGACGGCGAGCTCGCAGGGCGAACGCGAGGTCAAGGGCGTCTTCGTCGTCGACTTTTTCGACCACAAGGATCGCGACAAAGCCAAGGCGGCCGTCAGGAGAGCCGGCGCCAGGGTGCTGAAGACGGAGCCGAAGAGCTCGATCATGGTGGTGCGGATCGACGGCGGAACGCAGGCGACCTTGAAGGCGCTCGCCGCCGTGCATGGCGTCCAGGCGATCCGCCGGCAGGTCATCAAGAACAAGGCGAACGACGTCGCCGCCGGCCTGATGGGTGCGAAGAACGGCTGGAATGCGCCGCTCGGCCTGACCGGCCGTGGCGAGGTGATCGCGATCTGCGACACCGGGCTGGATACCGGGCACGCCGAGAACATCCATCCGGACTTCCGCGGCCGGATCGTCGACATCTTGAGCTATCCGATTAATCGGGCCTACGCCGACGAGACGCTGATCTTCAATCCCCACGGCGACGACGGCGGCGCCGACCTGAGTGACGGCCACGGCACCCACGTCGCCGGCTCCGCGCTCGGCTCAGGCGCCGCGAGCGAAGCCTGGGCGGAGGGAGACAAGCCCGTGCGCGGCCTGGCGCCCAGCGCCAAGGTACTCTTCCAGGCCGTCGAGCAGTTCTGCGACTGGAGGAAGCCCGACGACCGCGACCTCTACGGCAACTACTGCATGGCAGGCTTCCCCGACGAGCTGAAGAGCCTGTTCTCCGATGCCAAGCGAAACGGCGCCTGGATCCACTCGAACTCCTGGGGCGGCTCGAACCTGGGCGAGTACGACAGGGACAGCCGCAGCCTCGACAGCTTCGTGTGGGAGAACGACCAGTTCTGCATCTTGATGGCCGCCGGCAACGAGGGCGAAGACCGGGGCGGGAGCGGCACGATCTCCCGCAACACCATCTCGCCGCCGGGCACGGCGAAGAACTGCATCACCGTCGGCGCGAGCGAGAGCGTCCGCGAGGGCTTCAAGGCGCGGACCTATGGCGCGCGCTACGGCGACCGCTTCGCGAACCCCAAGGATGCCAGGCACTGTATGGCGGGCGGTCCGGAACGGGTCGCTTGCTTCAGCAGCCGCGGGCCGGCGGGAGGCAGGATCAAGCCCGACATCGTGGCGCCGGGCACCTTCATTCTCTCCGCCCGCTCGCGCGTCATGCATCGCAGTGACGAGGGCTGGGCGCGTCTCCAGGGCTCCGACGACTACTACTATCTCGGCGGAACGAGCATGGCGACGCCACTGGTCGCCGGCGCCGTCGCGCTTCTACGCGAGTTCTTCCGCAAGCACGTCGGTTTGGCCGAGCCGAGCGCCGCCCTGGTCAAGGCGAGCCTGATCGCGAGCGCGCGCAAGATCGGGCGCTATAGCGCCGCGACGGAGATCTGCGATGTCGATCAGGGCTACGGCTTGATCAATCTCGATGCGATCGTGAGCGACAAAGGAGTCTACTTCATCGACGAGAAGGACGGGCTTGCGACCGGACAGCTCCACGCCTGGCAGCTCACCGTACGCAGCGACGAGCGGCCCCTGCGGATCGCGCTCGCCTACAGCGACTTCCCGGCCGAGACCCTGGTCAACAATCTGAACCTGATACTGATCGATCCGGACGGCCGGTTCCACGTCGGCAACGGCGCGGGCAAGGCGGGGCTGGAGTTCGATTGCCAGAACAACACCGAGGTCGTCCAGGTGTCCAGGCCGAAGAAGGGGCGTTGGACGCTGAGGATCGTCGCGTCGAACGTTGCGAAGGGACCGCAGCGCTACGCGCTCTGCCTGCGCGGCGGGATCGCCGAGCCCGACCACGTGGGCTGAGACGCCCCGGTCTGCGATAGGTGAGGGAGGGGAGAGGGCCGCCTCAGTCAGGCGTGCGGCGCCCGTGCCTCAAGCGTTGGCGACCTTCTTGGCTTCCGCCTGATCCGGTGCTTCGACCGGGTCGCGCAGCACGTAGCCGCGTCCCCAGACCGTCTCGATATAGTTGTCGCCACCGGTCGCCGCGGCGAGCTTCTTGCGCAGCTTGCAGACGAAGACGTCGATGATCTTCAGCTCCGGCTCGTCCATGCCGCCATAGAGATGGTTGAGGAACATCTCCTTGGTCAGGGTCGTGCCCTTGCGCAGGGAGAGCAGCTCGAGGATGCCGTACTCCTTGCCCGTCAGGTGCAGGGGCTGGCTGTCGACCTCGACGGTGCGGGTGTCCAGATTGACCTTCAGCTTGCCGGTCTCGATGATCGAATCCGAGTGGCCCTTGGCGCGCCGCACGATGGCTTGTATGCGCGCCACCAGCTCGCGTTTGTCGAAGGGCTTGGTGAGATAGTCGTCGGCGCCCACGCCGAGGCCCTTGATCTTGTCGTCGAGACCGGAGAGGCCCGAGAGGATCAGGATCGGCGTCTTGACCCGGGCGGCGCGCAGTCGACGCAAGACTTCGTAGCCGTCGATATCGGGCAGCATCAAGTCCAGGATGATGATGTCGTAATCGTAAAGCTTGCCGATTTCCAAGCCGTCTTCGCCCATGTCTGTCGTATCACAGACATAGCCTTCGGAGCGGAGCATCATCTCGATGCTCTGCGATGTGGCGGTATCATCCTCGACTAGGAGCACACGCATGATTTCGGTCCCGGTCTCTTCTCGATTGTGAGCTCAACCCGTTAACCATCTTGAAGAACGGGTCTTAACAAATCATTAGCGGAGAGCCCCAAAAATGCCCCAAAGCGCTGCTTTTACCGATGGTTAAGCCTGACTGACCATACTCTGGGACGACTCGGCACCAGATCTTAGCCTTCCCGAATAAGACTTTTCAATCACTTGACGGATCTTTCTGTGACAGCATCTCGCCATGGTCTGATCGAAGGGATTCGCCAGATCCGCGCCTGTCAGCTTTATGGGCGCGTGGCCGGCGTGCTCGGGATGCTGATCGAGGTCGAGGGGCTGAACCACGCCCTTTCCATCGGGGCCCGCTGCCGCATTCACGCCCGCAAGGGCCGCGCGGTCACCGCCGAGGTAATCGGCTTTCGCCAGGGACGGGCCCTGATGCTGCCCTACGGCACGCTCGAGGGCATCGGCCTCGGCTGCCGGGCGGAGTTGGCGGAAAGCGACTTCATGGTGCGGCCGAGCCGAGCCTGGCTCGGCCGGGTGGTGAACGCGCTGGGCGAGCCGGTCGACGGCAAGGGACCGCTGCCGCTCGGCTCCGAAGGTTATCTGCTGCGCGCCGCGCCGCCGCCGGCCCATGGCCGCCGCCGCGTCGGCGGCAAGATCGATCTCGGGGTGCGCGCGATCAACACCTTCCTGACCTGCTGTCGCGGTCAGCGCATGGGCATCTTCGCCGGCTCCGGGGTCGGCAAGTCGATCCTTTTGTCGATGCTGGCGCGCTACGCCGCCGCGGACGTCAACGTCATCGGCCTGATCGGCGAGCGCGGCCGCGAGGTCCAGGAGTGGGTCGAGGACGACCTCGGGCCCGAAGGGCTCGCCCGCTCCGTCGTGGTCGTCGCCACCTCCGACGAGCCGCCCCTGATGCGCCGCCAGGCCGCCTATCTGACCTTGACCCTGGCGGAGTACTTCCGCGATCACGGCGGCGACGTCTTCTGCCTGATGGATTCGGTCACGCGCTTCGCCATGGCCCTGCGCGAGATCGGCCTGTCGGCCGGCGAGCCGCCTGCCAGCAAGGGTTACACGCCCTCGGTCTTCTCCGAGCTGCCCCAACTCCTGGAGCGCGCCGGGCCCGGCCGCTCGGCGGGCTCGATCACCGGGCTCTTCACCGTGCTGGTCGAAGGCGACGATCACAACGAGCCGATCTCCGATGCCGTCCGCGGCATCCTCGACGGCCATATCGTGCTGGAGCGGGCGATCGCCGAGCGCAGCCGCTTTCCGGCGATCAATATCCTGCGCAGCATCTCGCGGACGATGCCGGACTGCAACGCGCCGGCCGAGACCGAGCTGGTGTCGCGCGCCCGGCGCCTGCTCGCGACCTTCGAGGATATGGCGGAGCTGATCCGCATCGGCGCCTATAAGAGCGGCAGCGATCCCTTGATCGACGAGGCGATCCACTACCACCCCAGACTAGAGACCTTTCTTTCGCAGAACAAAGACGAGCAGAGCACTCTGGCCGAAGGCTATGCCGCCCTAGCCGACCTATTGCAGATGCCGTCGCCGGAAGTCGCGGCGGATGCCCAACCGGAAGCCGCTCTCGCCGCCGGAGCTAGTTGATCATGTCTGCGCTCAATTCAATGGTACGGGTCCACCGCTGGATTCTCGACGAGAAGCGCCAGAAGCTCGGTGACCTCGAGCGTCTCGCCGATCGGATGCGCGACGATCTTCGGCGCATCGACGAAGACATCGAGCGCGAGCGAGAGATCGCCCGCAACTCCTCGGAGGCCGGTTCCGCCTTCTCCGCCTTTCTCGTTGCCGCGCGCATGCGGCGCAGCAAGATCCAGGAGAGCCTGGACAACCTGCAGCGCGAAGTCGAGCTGGCGCGCGGCGAGGTCGGCGACGCCTTCCAGGAGCTCAAGCAGTTCGAGACGGCCCGCGACAACGCCGTCGAGAAGGAGGTGAGCGAGCGCAAGCGGCGCGAGCAGCTCAGCCTCGACGAGATGGGGGTCGGGCTCTACCGACGGCGCGGCGGCGCCTCGGGCAAGGGCTAGATTACCAGGCTCGGAGAGCCCCCGCCCTCAATCTCGACTGCCATCGCCGACCAATCCGTGGAGGCCTGAAAGGCCACCTGTCCTCGGCTGCCGGCGATCGTGCTGGCTTCCTCGAAGATCGACGAGATTTCCCGGCGCATCCGCTCGGGAAGCGGCTGACGGCTGCGCAAGATCAGGTCGAATCGCTTGTCGCGCACCAGGCCGTCGAGCTGCAGCTCGCCCAGGCGGCTGAGCTCGACGTCCAGCACGAAACGTGTCGCCTCGTCGCCCTCGGCACCGCTGTCTCTTGCGCCGCCGTGGCGATCGCGCAGGAAAAACCTGAGCTGCTGATGCTGTTGGCCGTCGAAGAAGGGCAGGGCGAAGAGCCGCCAATCGCCGCCGGCGCCTTCCGAGAGGCGCGCGAGCTGGCCGAGGTCGTTCTTGATGCGCGCGATCAGGTCGCCGCGCCCGGCCTGCTCGAGCAGCCGCGATGCCTGACCGCCCAGCAGGCCGTCGAGCCAAATCCCGGGCGCGCCGCCGTTGAGCGCGGTGAAGAAGAACAGCATCGCGGATGCCAGTCGCGGCCCGGGCTGAGGCAAGGCGGCGCTGCTCTGCGGCGCCCGCAGGGCCTCGACGATCTGAGGGTCGAGCTTGTCGATCGCCTCCATCATCTCCACGAGGGCCGGCCAGGCGTAGCCGATCGAGGCAGGGTCCGTACGGACTTGCGGGCTTGGCGCCGTCGAGCCGCCCGAGGCGAGGGCGCTTGCCGGCAACTCCAGGATCACGCGCGTGCCCGCCGGCAGCGCCGTCTTGATGCCCAGGCTGAGCGTGCCGACCTCCGTCCGCACGAGCGGCTCTCCGGCGCTCGTCGCGCCCGTGACCAGGCCCGACACTCGAACGTTTCCCGGCGTCGCGGGCTCCGACGGAAGGGCGGCGGGCAGCACCGGCGCGGGCGCCATGACGCTTGGCGTTGCCGTGGCCGTCGGCCCCGGGACAGAGGGCGTGTTCGGGGCGCTCGCGCTCGGGGCTGCTTGCGGCAGAGGCGGGATTGGGCCTCCGCCCGGTGCGGCGGCCGTGGCACCGGCCACGGGGGCCGGCGCAGAGCTTCCCGACACTGCCGCCTGACCGCCGCCCGGCGAGGGCGGGACGATCTGACGGACCTGCAGGTCGATCTGGCTGCCTAGGGCGAGGGAGATGCCGGCATTAGCGCCGTTCGGCGCCGCGAGCAACGTGGCGCGAACCTGCTGGCCCAGCGTCAGCACGTCGGCCGTCGGTACGCTGTGGCCCGGACCGCTCGCGGTCCCCGCTAGGGGACGGGCGGCGGCGTGGCCGGTCTGGCCGCCGGGGTTCTCGGCTTCCAACGGCGCGACCAGTACGTTGAGCTGGGGCAGGACGGCTCTGACGACGAGTCGAACCTGGCTTCCGGTCGGTGGCGCCGCGTCGGTCACCAGCGGCAGCGTGCCGAGCTCGGTGCGCACCAGGAGCTGTCCGCTGGCGCTCCGGCCAAGGACGTGGCCCTGCATGGCTTCGCCATTCACCAAGTGGGCCGCGGCCGGCGGCGGATTGGCGATGGTCGCCGGAACCGGCTTGCCGGCGACTGCATCGGGCCGCGCCGCCGGGACCGCGCCCTTGTCGAGCGGGATCGCCGGCCGCGGCTCGGCGGGCGTGCCGCCGCCTTTGGCGACCGGCTGGCCCTCGACCTGCATGAGCACGACGTGAAGCTGGGAGCCGCTCGAGCGGATCTGCAGCACGACCTCGGCGCCGGCCGTGAGCGGAGCCTTGGTCGCAACCGGCAGCGTGCCCATCTCCGTGCGCACCAGCACCTGGCCCTTCTCGCCGACTTCGACCACGGTGCCCTGCAGGTAGCTGCCGAGCGCGAGGTGACGCAGGGCCGCCGGCGGATCGGAAATGGTGCCGGGCGCGGGGCTGGCGGCGGCCGGTACGCCCGGCGCCGTGACGACGCGGCTGGGCAACGTGATGTTGCTCATCGCCCGCCTCCCGCTTCGCTGGCTATGGGTGTGCGGCCGGCGGTGCCGACAGGCGGCGAGCCAGGGCGCGCAGGCCAGCAGCCGCCGTCGCGTTGGGATGGCGGGTCAGGATCGGCGTCTGACGGCGGATCGAATCGGGGACGAAGCTGTCGCGCTCGATCAGGCCGGCCAGTGGCGGGCTGGCCTTGAGAAAGGACTCGCAGGCCTTGCGCAGGGTCCGATAGGTCTTCTCGCCCGTGGCGGCCGATCCGGCCATGTTGACGACGATGCGCAGGTCGGCCTTGGGATGGCGCATCAGCGTGAGCTTGATCAGCGCATAGGCGTCGGTCAGCGAGGTGGGCTCGTCGTTGACGACGATCAGGCTTGTGGCCGCGCGCTGCACCAACTGGCGCACGGTGTGGTCGATGCCGGCGCCGAGATCGAGGATGACCCGGTCGTAGTCCGCTGCGAGCTCGTGCAGCGCCGTGGCGAGCAGACCCAGCTTGTCGCCTTGGAGCATCGCCAGGCTACCCGACCCGGAGCGGCCGGCCAGCACGTCGAACCCGCCGGCGGCATAGCTCGTCGCGGCGTCGCGCAGACTGCTGCGCCCGGCCAGGAAATCGCCGAGATCCCTGTCCGGCGACAGCCCGAGTTGGACGTCAACGTTGGCAAGACCGAGATCGCCGTCGAACAGCAGGGTCCGCGCGCCGGTCTCGGCGAAGGCCTGGGCCAGGCCGATCGCCAGCCAAGTCTTGCCGACGCCGCCCTTGCCCGAGGCGACGGCGATCGTGTTGCGCGGCAGGGGCAGATCGCCCTGCAGGCTTTCAAGCGGGGCCGGCTGGTTCATGAGTCGGTTCCTGTCGCACGCAGCGGCAATGGAGTCTCGACCGCCTCGGCGGCAAGCAAGCGGGCGAACGAGACCGGGTTGAGGGGAAGCAGGCCGTCACCGATGGTCGGCGAGACGCCGGCGGCCATCAGTTTCAGGCCGCTGGCCTGCGCGGCGGCCAGGCAGCCGCCCAGGCGGCGCGCGATATCGGTCTTGCTGAGGATCAGGCCGGACGCGCCGGCGTCGGCGAAAGCCACGGCGGTTTCGGCGCTGTCGAGCGCGTCGCCGCCGGCGGGCAGCACCAGGATCATCTGCGCCTCGGAAGCCTCCTTGGCGATGCGCAGCTCGGCGAGCTCGGCGGGGTTGAAGGGGTTGATCCCCGCGGTATCGACGAAGACCAGATCGTAGTCCCGCGTCTCGCCCATCACCGCATGCAGGGCGGCGGGATCGTCGGCTGCCTTCAAGCTGACGCCGAGCGTCTCGGCGAAGGCGCTGATCCGTGCCAGGCCGCCGGCCTTCTGCTCGTCCATGGTCACCAGGGCGCAGCGCCGCTCGTCGAGCTTGGCGAGCGCGCAGAGCTTTACCGCGGCCGCGGTCTTGCCGGCACCGGGCGGGCCGGCCAGCATGATGGTCCGTCCGGGCAGGTTCATTCCCGGCTCGCCGAAGACGAGCTCCGCGTCCAGAGCGCCGGCGAGGGCGAGGTCGGGGCTGTCCGCGGCGAGGCCCGCCGCCTGGGCCAGAATCCGATCGGCGAGCGTTCTTGGGACGCGGTGGAAATCCATCACGGCCCTGATCTCGTCGATCATCGCCGTGGCCGAATCGGCCGGCTCGAAGTCGAGCGAGTCCATCGGCTGATCTTCGATCGCCGCCGTCACGCGCACGCCGCCGGAATCATCCTCCTGAGTCGAGAGGATGACGGCGTCGTCGCCGAGCTCGTCGCGCACTTGCTGAAGCGCCTGCGGCAGGCTGGCGGCGTTGTAAGTCCTGAGCTTCATCGCGCGCTCGTTCTTCGCTTCGCGGCGCCGCTCAGACCTGACCCAGGGTCTTGATCATGGCCTTGGGATGGATCTCGTTTTGCGAAAGCACGACGGTCGCCGGGCGGAAGCGCTCGACGATCGAGCGGACATAGGGCCGGATCCCCGGGCTGGTGAGCAGGGCCGGAGTCTCGCCCATCATGGCGAAGCGCTCGAAGCTCTGGCGCACGCTATTGATGAAGTCCTGCATCTTGGACGGCGCCATCGAGAGCTGGCGCTCCTCGCCTTCGCCGATCAGAGAGGTGGCGAAGGCTTCTTCCCAATCCGGCGAGAGCGTGAGGAGCGGAATGAAGCCTTGCTCGTTGGTCTGTGCGTTGGAGATTTGCCGCGCCAGCCTCGTGCGCACATGCTCGGTGATCGTCATGACGTTGCGGGTGTAGCCGCAGGCCTCGGAGACGCCTTCGAGGATGGTCGGCAGATCTCGGACCGAGATCCGCTCGGCCAGCAGGTTCTGCAGGATGCGCTGCACGCCGCCGACCGCGATCTGGTTCGGGATCAGATCGGCTACGAGCTTCTGGTTGTCCTTGTCGAGGTCGTCGAGCAGCTTCTGGGTCTCGGCGAAGGACAGCAGCTCGGCCATGTTGCCCTTGATGATCTCGGTGAGATGCGTGGTGATCACGGTGGGCGGGTCGACCACGGTGTAGCCGCGGAACAGTGCCTCTTCGCGCTGGCTCTCGTCGACCCACATGGCCGGCAGGCCGAAGGTCGGCTCCGTCGTCTCCTCGCCGGGCAGGTTGATCTTGTCGCCCTTGGGGTCCATGACGAGCAGCATGTTGGGCCGCAGGTCGCCGCGCCCGGCCTCGATCTCCTTGACCCGCACGACATAGCTGTTCGCCGGGAGCTGCAGGTTGTCCTGGATCCGCACCGAGGGCAGGACGAAGCCGGCCTCCTGGGCGAGCTGGCGGCGCAGGGCCTTGATCTGGTCGGTGATGCGCTGGCCGCTCTGGTTGTTGATGAGGGCGAGGAGGCCGTAGCCGAGCTCCAGCCGAACCTGATCGATTTGCAGGATGTTGCTGATCGGCTCCTCGGCGACCGGTGCCGGCGCCTGTTCGGCGGCCTCGGCCTCGGCTTGCTCGATCAGCTTCTCGTCCTGGCGCCGGTTGCTGCTCCAGGCGAGGAAGCCGGCCAGGACTGACAGCAGGACAAAGGGCAGGAACGGCACGCCGGGCACGAGCCCTAGGGCCAGCATGAGGAAGCTCGATAGGCCGAGCGCCCGGGGATAGCCGCCGAGCTGGCCGAACAGGGCCTTGTCGGTGGAGCCGTCTGCCGTGGAGCGGGAGACCAGCAGGCCGGCGGCCGTGGAGACGATGATCGCCGGGATCTGGGTCACGAGCCCGTCGCCCACCGTCAGGAGCGTGTAGCTGTGCGCCGCGTCGGCGAAGCTCATCTCCATCTGGGCGACGCCGATGATGATGCCGCCGACGACGTTGATGAAGGTGATCAGCAGGCCCGCGATGGCGTCGCCGCGCACGAACTTGGCCGCACCGTCCATGGCGCCGAAGAAGTTGCTCTCGTCCTCGAGCGACTTGCGCCGCGTGCGCGCCTCGTTCTCGTCGATCAGACCGGCGGAGAGGTCGGCGTCGATCGCCATCTGCTTGCCCGGCATGGCATCCAGGCTGAAGCGCGCGGAGACTTCGGCGATGCGCCCGGAGCCCTTGGTGATGACGATGAAGTTCACGATCACCAGGATGCCGAAGACGATGATGCCGATGACGAAGTTGCCGCCCATGACGAAGTTGCCGAAGGCCTGGATGACCTGGCCGGCGGCATCGGTGCCCTCGTGACCGTTGGCCAGGATCAGCCGCGTCGAGGCCAGGTTGAGCGCCAGGCGCAGCATGGTGGCGATGAGCAGCACGGTCGGAAAGGAGCTGAAGTCGAGGGCGCGGCTGATGAACAGCACCGTCATCAGGATCAGCACCGACAGCGTCATCGACATGGCCAGCGAGATGTCGAGCATCCAGCTCGGCATCGGCAGGATGAGCACGGCCAGGATGCAGACGACGCCCAGCGCGAGCGTGATGTCGCCGCGCCGGACCGTATCGCTGAGCCGCCCGAGCAGGTTGCCGGCTGTCGGGCCGGCCGACGCTTCTGGGCTCGAGGTCTCCGCCATGGTCCCGGGTCGCCGCCTCGGTCTTTAACGCGTGCTTAGGCCGGCACGCGGTCGCCGTCGCGCGGCGCCGGCACGCTGTAGCCGTCCTGGCTATAGATCTTCAGCTTGTTGCGCAGCGTCCGGATCGAGATCCCGAGGATGTTGGCGGCATGGGTGCGGTTGCCGAGACAGTGCTGCAGGGTGTCGATGATGAGGGCGCGCTCGACGTCGGCGACGGTCCGCCCGACCAGCTTGGTCGTGCCCTCCTGCTTCGCGCGTTCGGAATCCGACGAAGCGGCTTCGGCCGTTGCCGGCTCGGCCGCGGCTTCCCCCAGCTTCTCACCGGTCAGCAGGATGGACTCGCTGGTGATCACGCCGTTCTGCGCCAAGAGAATGGCGCGATGCATCGTGTTCTCCAGCTCGCGCACATTGCCGCGCCAGTGATGGCGCGCCAGCCGCCGGCGCGCCTCGTCGGCCACGCGCGGCGTTGGAACGCCATTGGCGTCGGCATACTTGCGCGCGAAGTGCTCGGCCAGCACCTCGAGGTCCATGGGCCTTTCGCGCAGCGGCGGAAGCTGGATGTTGACGACGTTCAGCCGGAAGAACAGGTCCTCGCGGAAATTCCCCTGGCGCACCTCTTCTTCCAAATCGCGGTTCGAGGTAGCGAGCAGACGGATGTTCACCTTGAGCGGCTGCGTGCCGCCGACGCGGTCGATCTCGCGCTCCTGGATCGCCCGCAGCAGCTTGGCCTGGAGGCGCGGATCCATCTCCGAGATCTCGTCCAGCAGCAGGGTCCCGCCATTGGCTTCCTCGAACTTGCCGATCCGGCGCGCCACGGCGCCGGTGAAGGCGCCCTTCTCGTGGCCGAAGAGTTCGGACTCCAGGAGGTTGTCGGGGATCGCCGCGCAGTTGACCGAGACGAAGGTCTCGGCAGATCGCTTGGACTTGCTGTGGATGTAGCGCGCCATGACCTCCTTGCCGGTCCCGGACTCGCCGGTGATCAGCACGCTGGCCTCCGAGGGCGCGACCTGGTCGGCGAGGCGCAGCACCTGGGCCATCTTGGGGTCACGGGTGATGAACGACGTGGTTTCTTCGGAGACCGCGGCCAAGACGGCGGCGATCAGCTCGGCGTCCGGGGGCAGCGGGATGTACTCCTTGGCGCCGGCCTTGATCGCGCGAACCGCGAGCTCCTTCTCGGTGCCGATGCCGCAGGCGACGACCGGGATCGAGATCCTCTCGCCGGCCAGGCTCTCGACCAGCGCCGCGATATCGAGCTTCACGTCGACCATGAGCAGCTCGGCGCCCTGGCCGGCGCGCAAAGCGGCAAGGGCGCTCGCCGCATCCTCGACATGGGCCACCTTCGCGCCGCGCTCCAACGCGATCTTGCCGGCCGTGGCGATGTGACCGTCGAGAGATCCGACTATGAGGAGCCGCATGGACTTGTCTCCAAAGTGAGCTGGTCGTCAGTCGAAAAGGTTGACGCGCTGGTCGGGCGGCAAGGCCGCGTTTAGCTGCGTCTCGAGCCGGCGCGGGTTTTCCTGCCGGCCCATGGAAACGGCCGCGATGGCGTAGATCTGATTGATCATGGTCTCCATGTGCGAGTTGCGCTCGAGCTTGTTGGCGAGCGGCAGGAAGACCATGTTCGCCAGCACCGCGCCGTAGAAGGTCGTGAGGAGGGCGACCGCCATCGCAGGTCCAATCGACGAGGGATCGTCGAGGCTGCCCAGCATCTGCACGAGTCCGACCAGGGTCCCGATCAGGCCCATGGCCGGCGCCACCTCGCCGGCGCGGCGCAGGATGCCGGCGGAGCGTTGATGGCGCTCGGCGGTCGAGGCGAGCTCGCTGTTCAGCACGGACTGGATCTCCTCGGCGGGAACGCCGTCGACCACCATCGAGATGGCCTTGTGGAGGAAGCGGTTGTGCTCGAGCGAGCGGGTGTGGTTCTGCAGAGAGAGCGCGCCGCGGCGGCGAACCGCATCGGACAGCCTCAAAACACGCTCGGCGGCGACCGAAGGGCGCTCGAAGTGATAGACCACGGCGCGCCACACGACGCTCTGGGTATGCAGGATCTCGCTGACGCTGTAGGAGATCGCGGTAACCAGGAAGGTGCCGCCCAGCACGATCAGCATCGCCGGCACGTCGACGAAGGAGACCAGCGTGCCGCTCATCACCATGGCCAGCAGGATCGTCGCGAAGGCGCCGATAACCCCGAACAGCGTGGCGAAGTCGATGCTCGGCCGGTCCTCGCTGTCCGGAAGCTGAAGGGCCGTGCCGCGTGTCTCTTCGGTGTCGCTGATGTTTGCCATGTCGCCGCGATCCCAATCGTGCCGTGGATTCCGGGCCGGGTCAGGAGTGGTCCATCTTGATGATCTCGGTCATGGTCACGCCGAGGCGGTCCTCGACGACGACCACCTCGCCGCGCGCGACGAGCCGGTTGTTGACATAGATGTCGATCGCCTCGCCGACCTTACGGTCGAGCTCGACGACGGCGCCGCGGCCCAGCTTGAGGAGCTGGCTGACCTGCATGTGCGACTTGCCCAAGACGGCAGCGACCTGGACGGGAATGTCGTAGACCGCTTCGAGCTCCTTGGCGTTGGTCGGTGCCTTCTCTTCCTCCTGAGGCACCTCTTCCGGCTCGTCGTCCGGAACGTCCGGTCCTTCCTTGTCCAGATCGGCAAGGTCCAGGTTCTCTTCGTTCTCCATCTCGGATCTCCTTGCTCAGCGCTCGGCGTCA
>JAKSDN010000559.1 GCA_022360075.1 Kiloniellales bacterium
ACGCTGTCGTCCTGCACGCGCACGGTCAGCATGCTCTGTCCGGGCTCGCCGCTCATGCGCGCGTCGCTGCCGACCACCGGGCCGTCGATCAGCGGCACGAAAGCAGCGCCGGCGACCTGCACCTCGATGCGAACGCGGTTGAAGGGCTGCGCGAAGACCTCGTCTTCGCTGCTCCAAAGGCCCTGCTCGTCGGCGCCGATGGGTATGTCGAGCCGGGCCTCCCAGGCCATGTCGACTTCCTGCTCGACCACGATCTGCTCGACCCGATCGGTCTCCTCCTGGGAGGCCGGCCCGTCGTTCAGAAAGAGCCTGTAGCCGATCTCCTGCATCAGCTTTGCGGTACCTTGATCACCCGGTTGATCTCGGCGACCAGGTCTTTGGCCTCGAGCTCGCTGTTGGCGTCGGCGATGTGCCAGAACTTGGTCGGATCGGCGACGCGGCGCTGCGCCATGATGTCGAGCCGGTCGCCCTGCAGCACCGCCGTCGGCTCGCCCTGGGTCGCCGGCAGGCGGCGCAGCTTGAGCGCCTTGACCGTCGTACCGTCGCGCTGCTTGACCTCGACCTGGGCCAGCTTCGCGTAGCGGGAGTTCTCAAGAAACATCGCGTCTCTCCGGCTTAGAGCGGGACCAGGTCGATGACCTGCTCGGCCGTGTTGGCCAGGTTCAAGATCGCCTGCGCCTCCTTGGCCATGGTCGAGTACTGGAAGGCGCCTTGGCCGATCGGATCGGTGACGTTCTCGCCCGGCGGCGTCACCGTGAGGCCCAGGCTCACCGTCGCCTTGATCGGGTTGAGCAGGGCGTCGTACTCCGTCTCGTTGATGCTCATCGAATCGATTTGCACCGGCAGCACGCGGGTCAGGCCCCAGATGAAGAGGATGCGCGGCATCGCGACGCGCGGGATCGGCTGCGTCGGCGGATCGCCACCGCCGCCCAGGCCGAGCGCATCGCCCACGGCGTCGATCGCCGCGCCCAGCAGGCCCAAGAGCTCGCCCGAGGGCTGCGCCATCTTCTCCAGGGCGGCGAGCTGTGGGCCGATGCCGAAACCGCGCGCGAGCGCTTGGTTGCGATCCAGGAGGTAGGCCGCATCGAACTCGGCGCTGAGCGAGATCTTCTCGGTCGGCGGCTCGCCGGACTGACCGGTCTCGGTGGCGCCGGCGCCCTCGGGCCGCGGCGGAATCTCGATCGTGCGGCTCATCTTGTCGGGGTTGATCTGGAAGATCACCACGTTGGGGATCGGCCCGAGAAAGTCGGTTCCATACTCGATCATCGCGCCGCGCAGCATGGCCTCAGCCTCCCCGCGCCAGGCCGCGGAGCGAGCGCCCAATCGCGCTGGAGGCGGACGCCGCCACCTCACGCCCCGAGGCCCCTGACGCCAGCTTCACCGGCTCCAGCCTCAGCGCATCCATGCGCCGCGTTCGCCCGTAGGGGCCAACGACCCCCGCCAGGTTCTGCTCCAACGCTTGGCGAAGCTCGCCCTCGAGCGCCCGGCCCAGGGCCGGATTCACGCCGCGCAGGCGCAGCTCCAGGCGGTCGATATGCAGGCGACCCCTAGCCACGCTTCAAGGCCTCCACCAGCGGCGCGTAGCGGCCGAACTGCTCCAGGCTCACCGAGCGGTTCATCTTGTCGTACTCGCGCTTCACGGCGATCAGCACCGGCTCCATCGTCAGACGTCGGTCAGCGCACTCGGCGGACTGAAGACAGGCGTTGAAAATGATCGAGCGGATGTGGCCGCCGGCGAGCGCGAAGCGGGCGGCCAGGAAGTCGAAATCCAACGCAGAGCCGTCCACCGCATCGGGAACCATGCCCTGCCAGATCGCCTTGCGCTCGGCTTGCGACGGCATGGGGAACTCGACGATCTCACGCAGCCGGCGCAGGAAGGCCTCGTCGAGGTCCTTGCGCCGGTTGGTCGCCAGGATCGCCAGGCCCTTGAAGCGCTCCATCCGCTCCAGGAGATAGCTGATCTCGAGGTTGGCGTAGCGGTCGTGCGCGTCCTTGACCTCGGTGCGCCGACCGAACAGGGAATCGGCCTCGTCGAAGAACAGGATGGTGTCGGCGATATCGGCGCTGTCGAAGAGCTGCTTGAGGTTCTTCTCGGTCTCGCCGATGTACTTGCTGACCACCTGGCTCAGATCGATGCGGTAGAGCGGCAGGTCGAGCTTCGCCGCCAGGACCTCCGCCGCCATGGTCTTGCCGGTGCCGGGCGGCCCGGCGAAGAGCACCGACAGACCCGACTCGTTCCAGGCCCGCGCCGTGCCCCAGCCGTAGTGAACCTCGGTGAGCGCGGTCATGGCGCGGTAGATCTCCTCGAGCTGGCGCCGTTGCGCTGGCGGCAGGATCAGCTCGTCCTCGGTGAAGCGCGGCGTCACGGGCTGTGCCAGGCCGCCGACATCCAGGGCCATCTCGGCGCGGCACAAGGTCGTCAGGCTGTCGCCGTCCAGCGCGATACCGCCGGTCTCGGCACGTGAGCAGATCGCGGCAATGGTGCCGCTTTCGAAGCGATAGCGCCGCGCGCATTCGGCGATGGCGGGCTCCAGGCGCTCCGCCTGTGCGCCAAGCCGCTCCTGCCAGAGCGCGACGCGCGCGGCGTGATCGAGACTTGGAACTTCGACCGCCGGGAAGCGCAGATCGCGCGGCAGCGCGGCAAGCTCGGCGCGGTCTTCGATCGACAGGTAGACCGTGATCGGCAGCAGGCGAAAGGCCGTCACCAGCCCTACAAGGCGTGCGCCCGAGTCCTTTCCCAGAGCCAGGCTCTCCGACCCAAAGAAGAGATCGACGCCGTGCAGCCAAGCCAGCGTGCCCACCGCGCGCAAGCGAGCGGGCCTCTCCGAGTCCAACTCCCCGGCACCGATCTGCCGCAATGAACGACCGGCGATGACCGAGAGCGCGAGAGCCGTCTCGGCAAAGGCCGCGTCGCGCTGCCCGGTCAGTGGAACGAAGCGCGCTTGCCGTTCGGGCGTCGGCCGAAGCTGTTCGGCGATCCTGAGGCTGACCGTATCCAGCGCCCTCGGCTCGAGCGCCGGATCGAGCGGTGACAGGCGCGCGGGAGGCTCGTCTTCCGGGAGACAGAGCTGCCGCGCCACCAGAGCCGCTACCGAGAGGCCGGCATCCCATTGGGAAGCGCCCACGTCGCCGTCGGCCTCGAAGGTGAGGATGCCGCTGCGCGTCAAGGGATGCTCGCTATCGTCGAGCCCGAGCAGCGCCTCCGGCCGGTCCCAGAGCTTCTGGGCGAGGCCGAGACTCGGACGCTGGGCACCGGCCCGGCCCTGACAGCTCGCGATCACCGGCCCGACCGCGTTGTCCAGCACCGGCAGCAGTGCCAGGGCCAACAGGAAGCAGGCTGGCTCGTCCAGCTCGAGGACTTCGACCAGCCAGGCGAAGGAGCCCCGTTGCGGCGTGGTCACTAGCGGTCCGGGTGTCCGGAGCTGCTGGCTCAGATAGCGGGCCGTGACATCGCTTGCGAAGAAGCGCTGCTTGCCGTCGGCATAGCGCGCAAGGTCCAGGCTCTCGCTGAGCGGATCGATCGGCGATGGCAGGCGGGTGACGTCGCCCGGCGGCTCGCCCTCCTGCTGATGCCAGCGCCAACAGATCTCGCGCCGCAGACGCAACGTCGCCTGGCGCAGCCACCAGGCGGCCAAGGGGTCCGCGACCTGGACCTCCGGGGTGAAGCTGACCGCCTCGGCGCGGGCTGCCTGCGTCATGGCGCCGCCAACTCGATCTCGGGCGATTGCGCGGCCTGCTGGCCGTTGACCCGGAGGATCACGAAGTAGCTTCCCGGCAAAACGCGGTCGGCCTCGGCGACCGAGAATTGCAGAGCCGTTTGAAAGGGTGGTCCGGGCGGCCGGACGAAGCTGTCGAAAGAAGCCGCGACCGCGCCGTCGCGGTAGAGCGCGACAATCACGTCGTCGTCCGCGTTGCCGAGGAGCAGGCCGTCGAGATCGATCGTGCCTTCGAGGTGGATGCCATCGGGCGCCAGGACGAAGCCGCTGGCGATGGCGCCATCCAGGCGCGGCCGTAAACCGCCGATCAAGAGGTTGCTGCAACGCCGTCGCCCGCTCGTCAGGGTGAGGGCGACGGATACCGGATGATTGCCCGCAGAGATCACGTCACCCTCGCCCAGCGAAAGGCTGACCTCCGCGACCAAACGGCCGGCCGGCTGGCCGATCACCGGCAGCTCGGCGGGCCCGAACATGACCGAGAGCCCTTCCATGCCGAGATCGGTGCCGGTCAGGGTCAAGCTGTCGCCCAGATCCACGCTGCTCGGCACCAGCGAGGTGATGGCGGGCCCCAAGCTCGGCAGGACCGGGATCTGGATGCCCGCTTCGCCGATCACGCTGTTGGTTTGGTAGTTGATGCCGACCAGCAGCGAATAGGACGGCGGCTCGAGCGGCACGATCATGATCGGACGGACCTGAAAGCCGATGGAACAGCGGTAGTGCTCCTCCGAGCCCTGCATGATCTTCGACAGCAGATCGACCGAGGCGTCCTGAAAGGTCAGCTTCAGCTTGTCCGGAATGGTATCCAGAGCCGCCACGGTGTTGGCATCGAGCCCGTCGAGCGAGAAGAAGTTCAGGTCCTGCAGCGCGCGAATGCCCTCGCCCAGGATCTCGTGCGCCTCGATGGTATCGCTCTCGCCCGTGGAGTCGAAGGCGGTCATGAGGTAGCGCAGCTCGAGCCAGAGCGGCGGCGGCTGCCCTTCCTCCAACGAGACGTTGGCGAGATGCCCGTCGAACTGGACCTCGTAGAGGAAGAGGTTGAGACGCGAGACGGTCTGGGCGTCGAGCGGCGGCTCGGGCCGACCCACGGTGATGTCGGTGACGACGACCGAGGGCGCGTTCAACAGACGGTCATGCAGCAACTGGGTCACGGCGCCGATCGCTCTGCCTGTGTTTCCCAGGGGCATGGCGAGGCTCCTCGCTCACGCCCGAACGTAGTGACGGCTCAGGCGCGACCGCCGGCTCTCCGCCAGGCGCCCGGGACGGCGCCGCTTGCGTGGCTCCGCCGGTGGCGCCGCCGGTTCTGCGCTCTCGATCGTGAGCTGGATCGTGCCGATCGAGACCGTCGGGCCTTCGAGCCTGGCGGGCCCGGCCTCCCGCGGCCCGAATTCAGGCTCCCGGCCCAAGCTCCCTGGATCCTTCCTTTCGTCGGCTCGGTCATCGTCACGGTGAGGCGCGCTGACGGCGGACCGCACCGTCGAGACTTCTTCGATTAGGGGTGCCGGCGCTTCGGCCGTCTCGGCGAGGCCTTCGGCGACCCAACGCCTGACCTCCTCCAGGGACCGGAACAGGGGCACGCCCGGATCCGCTGCGGGAGGCTCAAGCGCCGGCGCGTCACGAGCGGCTGCCTCGTCCGGTGCCGGCTCGATCGGGTCGCGCCGCGGCCTCGGCTCCGGCTCATCCGACGGCCCTCGATCGCTCGCGGGCTGCGGCAAGCCGGCGGTCGGCCGGTCGATACCTGTCTCCACCGTCGTGGGCGGCGCTGCTTCTTCGTGCACCACGTCCGAGCCCTCGCCCGCGCGGCTTTCGAACGGCGCCACGGGCTCCGCCCCGCGTGGCTCGCGCGGTTTGCGATCGCCGAGATCGAAGGGTCCAGTCGGTTCCGAGACCGCCGGGCGCGACGGACGCTCGGTAACGGTTTCGCCGATGTCCTCGCCCCTTGCCGCTGGCCGACGTTCGGGCGACCGCGGTTCCGCGGGCTTCGCTTCGGAAGGCGTCGCTTTGTCGCCGACCTGCGTTTTGGTAGGCCCCGTATCCTCGACGATCTCGAAACCGGCAAGATCGGACGCTTCACGCGCGCTTGTTCCCTCGCTGGACCCTTCGGTCCTGGGCGGCGCAACGGCCTCGCCGCCGACCGAGATCCCACTGTGTCGCAAGAGACCGGCGAAGTAGCTCATCACCGCTCTCCGTCGCGCTCGAGCAAGGCGAGGTATCTTTCGCGCCGCCAGGGCGGCATGGCGACGATTTCCGCTTCGGACCAATGATAGGCGCCGGCCAGGCGATGGACCTGTTCCAGAAGCCGCGCCTGGGTGAGGCTCATGCGCGCAAGCGCGAGCTCGGCGAGATCCAGGCGGTGAATCTGCTCGCAGTGGCAGTTCGGGCCCTTCACCGTGACGCTGAACTGAACCAGCGGATCGCTGTCCTCGAGCGTCCTTTGGATCTCCTCGACCAGGCCTCGACTGGGCGCGCCCTTCGGGCCTTCGACGATCAGGGCCGAGACCATCTCGTCGACCGCCTCGGTCTCGCTGGGATAGCTTCGCCGCAGCCAATCGAGCTGGTCGCGGGCCGTCGGCCTTCGCAGCAGGGCGCGTTGCCCGCCATGCTCGGCGACCAGCGCCTCCTCGTCCTGCAGATGCACCGAGTCGAGAATGGCGGAGAGCGAAAGCCCGATCTCCATGAGCTCGTCGCAGCGATCCTGATTGCAGCGCAGCGGCACGGTCAGGCGGTCGTGATCCTCTTCCTCGAGGCCCGAAATCAGCAGCAGGCATTCGATGCGCTTGCCGACATCGAGGTCCCAAAGGAAGCCGCGCAGCGGCGAGCGGCCATCGGGCCAGCAGGTGCAGTTCGCAAGCAGGTCGGTGATCAGCTTTGGCTTGGAAGCCTGCTCGAAGTCGACCTCGAGGTCGTCCGGCGAGGTGCCGAAGCGCCGCAGGCTCAGGTCGCCGAGGCCATAAGCCTCGACGAGACGCCGCGGGACGGCGGGAAACGGCACCGCGCCTTGGTATGCCCTTTCGAGTCCCATATCCGTCGATCCGGCGGGTTACTCAGCCGGCGGGAACCGCGGCCGCTTCGTCGGGCTCCTTGGTGTCGACGTCGCGCGCGAAGCCGAGCAGCTCGAGCTTGATCGATTCGACGGCGATCGCATCCTCGCCGGCATCGAGCGCCGGCAGGGCGGTGAACTCGCTGACCCAGCAGCCGTAGAGGAAGTAGCGCAGCGCGACGTGGCCCTTCTCGTTCATCACGGCGAGCTCGATGTCCTTGCGGAAATTCACCAGGTCCATCAGGGCATCGCCGCCGTATTGATGCACGAGGTTCGCCCAGGCCTCGAACTCGAGGTCGTGGGTAATGCCGCGCTCCAGCGTGATGCCGTCGTATGTCGTCCGGCCCGGCGACTTGAGCTCGACGGAGTTGTCGCCGCCCTCGCGGTAGGTGACGACGGCGGTGCTGCGCTTGAGCGCGCTCACCTTGCTCACGCCCAGGACGGTGCGTCCGTCCCAGATGACGCGGAACTTGTAGGTCTTGTAGGGATCACGCCGATGGGCGTTCACCACGAATCCGGTTGCCATCGTTCTCTTCCCTCACTTTGCCTTAGGAGAGATCGCCGGCGATCTGCTGAATGCGGATCACGACGAACTCGGCGGGCTTGAGCGGCGCGAAGCCCACCTCGATGTTGACGATTCCGAGGTTGCGGTCGTTCTGCGTGGTCGTCTCCGCGTCGCACTTCACGAAGAAGGCCTCGTCGGGCGTGCTGCCCTGGAAGGCGCCCTGGCGGAACAGCCCGAGCATGAAGGCGTTGAGGTTCATGCGGATCTTCGCCCAGAGCGGCTCGTCGTTCGGCTCGAAGACGACCCACTTGGTGCCGCGGAAGAGCGACTCCTCCAGGAACAGCGCCAGACGGCGGATCGGCACGTACTTCCACTCGGAGCCGAAGTCGTCGGAACCGTCCAGCGTGCGCGCGCCCCAATTGACGAAGCCGTTGGGGAACACCCGCAGGCAATTCACGCCGAGCTTGTTGAGCACGCCGTTCTCGGGGTCGGTCAAATTGACCTCCAGGCCGACGAGCCCGCGCAGGCTTGCCTCGATGCCCGCCGGCGCCTTCCAGACGCCGCGCGTGGAATCGATGCGCGCCATGAGGCCCGCGATCGCGCCCGACGGCCCGATCGGCTTGACCAGGCCGCGATCGCTGTAGAGCGCGCGCGGATAGAAGACGGCGGCATGGTCGTTGACGATCGGCGCCCGCAGGGCATTGACCTCCATCGCCGTCGCCACCGGCCGGCCGTTGCCGTCGGTCCATTCCGGCGGCGCGTCGACCAGCAGGAAGGCCCGGTTCTGGGCGCAGTAGGTGCTCGCCGGCCCCCAGAGGTCGGTCTGCGCCGCCGCGCCCGCGCCGGCATCGGCCGGCAGGACCATCAGATTGAAGAGGTCGACCGGATCGAGCGCGTGAAAACCGGTCTGCTGCGCCTCGCTGCCGAGATATTCGGCTAGGCCCGGCGCGGTCCCGTCCGCGCCCGGCGCGCCGGGCACCTGGAAAGCGCCGCTGCCCGTGTTGCCGAGCGTGTACTGCCGGACGTTGCGCACGAAGCTGCCGTCGACCATCGGCGCCGTGCCGGCATCGACGACGCTCGCGGTCTCGTTGATCGTGCCTTCCTTGGCCAGCAGGGCCAGGTGGTGGCCCCAGACCTCGGCGCGCCATGTGGAGGCCGGGTTGTCGTTGATCGCCTGGGCGATGATCCCGAGCTTCTCGACCACGCCGCCGGCGTTGCCGCCGGAGTCCAGGAACCAGGAGCCGGCCGGCAGGCTCGAGAAATCGAAGTTCGTCACCTCGCCGTCGACGTCGATCGAGGCGAAGTCATCACGGTCCAAGATGGAGAGGGCGAGGATGTTGTCGACATCGGAGAAATGCGCGCCGGTCGCCGCCGGACGAAAACCGCTATAGCGCGTCGGCTCGATACCGCCCTGGTCGAGGCCGAGCCGCAGGGGCACGGCGAGATCGTCGGACGTGCTGCGCCGGATCCTGACCGAGCTGTGGGCGTTGGGATCGGGCGACGTCGAGATGATGCGCAGAACCGAGAAGGCGCCCGAGGTGACGACCGAGACGGAGATCGAGCGGCCCGGCACCTGATTGTTCAGTTGTGTGTTGATCTCCGCGGCTAGCTCGGTCTCGAGATCGGTGAGCGCCCAATTGCCGCCGCTGATCCCCTGCAACGTGGGCACGACGCCGGCCACGTCGATCGGCACGTAGCGCGTGTCGTCGACGTTCATCTCGAAGCGATGGTTGGTCCCCAGCAAGCCTTCGAAGAATGTCCGGAAGGTCGCAATCGGCGTGGTCGTCATCACCTGGCTCTGGCTGAAGCCCGAGAAGGTGTCGGCCGCCAGCTCGTTGATGCCGCCGGTATCGGCGTCCGGATGGAGTGCGAGATCGATCAGCTCCGAGCTCTGCGTTACGAAGGCGGGCGCGAAGCGCGCCGCATCCGGGTTCATGCTCAGGCCGCTGTGGTCCTCGCGCTGCACCTCGACACCCTCGTCTTCCTGGATCACCGACAGGGCGAAGGTCTCGTTCGGGTTCGCGGTGTCGTAGCTCACCTCGAGGCGAACGCCGTTGCCGAAGGCGCCGGGATGTTTCGCCGTAGCCACCAGCACGTCGTTGCCGCCGACGTCGCGCAGCGTCACGTCCGCCCGGGCCGCGCCAGCGGCAAGCCGGACCACGTAACAGTCGGTCCCGCCGTTCGCGAAGAACTGGGTGATGCTCTGCCCCAGGTCGCTTTCCGGGTGGGAGGTGCCGAAGCTGCGCGCAAAGTCCGAGGGACTGAGGATCCGCACGGCCTTGTCCATCGGCCCCTTGGTCGTGCGGCCGAAGAAGGCGGCAATCGAGGTCGAGACACCTGTGATGGTGTGGACGCCGCTCGGCACTTCCTGAATGTAAACGCCAGGATAGCTGACCGTTACCATGCTTTGATCCTCCCGGAGTCAGATGGCGGTTGTCGTCCCGCGACGAAGATCACACAGCGCCGGGCCGCGAAGCCGTTTCGCACCCTGTTGTCGGAACCACCGCTGCTCCCGAATGACGCTGTCAGAATCGCCCGGTCGTATGGGGCCGTGCCTATCTGGCCGGACATGCTCCGAAGACGCTAAGCCGCCGGCCTTCGTGTTGAAGTGGCTTTTCGCACAGGCATCGGCCCGGCTTCGCGCACGAAACGGCGATGCATGACAAGAGACCATGCCGCCTTGGCGCAGCCATGCAGCACGACCGGTTTCTGCGCGAAAGCCCCCCGGCATCGTGCGTTCTCCCTGTTGCCGGCCCTCGCCTATCGCCGTCCGGCAAGCGCGCCGGTCAAACGGACGCGCTATCTATGACTCGCACGAGCGCTACGGAACGCCCGACAAGTTCTTTGATTCATTTGTTTCAGTGAGGCCGTCGAGACCGAAATAAGACGCCTCACATCTACACCTTCTAATCAGCCTAGGTCAGGCTCGACGACCTGGACTTGTGAGATACCTGTGAGATTTCTGTGAGACGGATTAGGCCAAAGACGCAACCGCCGTTTCGGCGAGGCTTTTCTTTGGATATTTGAGCTAGGCGGCGGTCAGGGTGAACCGAATCGGTTCCCGATTGTCCGTCCCCGTAAGATAGAGACGCGATCTCCGGCGGCAAGCTCCGGTCGAAACGAAACGCTTCACCATCGCAGTCGCTCGTCGCAAGCGCCCGTCAATGAACGAGGAAAGCGTCGAGCTTCTCGCGAAAGGCCTCGGGGCAGATGACCGGAAAGAAGTGCCCGCCGCGCGGCAGGAGTACCGTCTCCGCGCCGGGGATCAGCTCGCCCAGGGCCTCACTGTAGTAGGCCGGTGTCACGAGGTCGTCGCGCGCGCCGAGCACCAGCGTCGGCGCCGTTATGCGTGACAGATCCTCTCGCCGGTCGAAGGCCAGGATCGCCTCTATGCGACTCAGCATGATCTCGGCCGTCGAAGCCTCCACGGCGCGCGCCTCCTCCTCGATCATGCGGGAAAGGTTGTCGCGCACCCAGTCGGCGGGCCGCATGAAGATCGAGGCGGCGCGAATATAGGTCTCCATGCCGTTCAGACGCAGGATCTCGCTGCGCACGGCGAAGCAGCGCCGGAAATAGTCGTCGGCCGCCGTCCAGGTCGCGCCCAGCACGAGACGATCGATCAGGCCCGGCCGGTCGATCGCGAGGATCTGCCCGATCGCTCCGCCCGTCGAATGGCCCACGAAGTGCGCCCGCTCGATCCCGAGCCCGGCCATGAGCTGGGCGATATCATCGGCCATCTGATCGACGGAATAGCGGATCGCCGAGCGGCTGCTCTGGCCCGTGCCGCGATGGTCATGGACGATGACGCGAAAGCTCTGGGCCAGGTGCGGCACGTGGATCGACCAGAAGGCAGAGACACCGCTCAGGCCCGAGACCAGGAGCAACGGCGGCCCCTCGCCGTGCTCCTCGAAGTAAAGCTGATCGCCATCGGCGAGCGTGAACATCGGCATCGTGAACGAGCCCCCATCTCTCCACGGCGCCGACAAGGAGGCGCACCACGGTTACCGGAGGCATGCTAGACCGACGCGAATGGCGCTGCAAACCGATCACCGGCGGTGGATATGCCGAAGAAGACCTAGCCGGCCGGACGGGGCCGCCCCCAACGCTCACCCGAGCGCCCTTCCGGCCGGCGCCGCGTCCGCGAACATGCAGTCGCAAAGCGCCGGCCGGTTGGAGCCGGTTGAACAGGGCAACCGGGCTTCGCGTCTAATGCCGGCTGAACGCGGCCTCGCCGAAGCCTTGTTCTTCGGCCGCTTGGCCGTTGCCAGCCGAGGCGACGCCGAACGTGACCTCGCCGGTGCCGGTTTCCGCGGCTTCCGGCGCATCGGCCGCCGCGACCGCGAAGGACGCTTCGCCCGCGCCCGCTTCCGCGGCTTCGGAGACCTCACCATCGCCCGCCGCACCGAAGGCTGCGACGCCGTATCCGGCCTCACTTTGCTCCGGCGCCTCGGCCTCCTCGGCGACGCCGAAGGAGGCTTCGCCGAATCCGAGCTCGCTTTCGTCGGCGCCTTGGGGCGCCTCGGCCAAGGCGAAGGAGGCGGCGCCGATGCCTTCGTCGGCGTCACCTGCGGCGGCCAAGGATGGCGCGACCTGCGAGCTGACGACCGTCTCGATACCGGTGGTGGCGATCTCGAGATCGACCAGGCGCAGGCCCTTCTTGCTCCAGTCCTCCCACTTCTCCTTGAAGCTGGTCCAGTCGGAGTTGACCCAAAGGCCGTAACCGCCGGAGCCTTGGCGGAAGACGCCCGAGTAGCGGGTCTGCGCGCCGTACCGCGTGCGCTCGAAGTCGATCAGGCGCAGGCCTTTGGCGCTCCAGTCCTTCCACTTGTTGACGAAGTTGGGCCAGGTCGCGTTCACCCAGAGGCCGTAGGTGCCGCCGCCCTGGCGGAAGACGCCGGAGTAGCGGGTCTGCGAGCCGTAGCGCGTGATCTCGAAGTCGATCAGGCGCATGCCCTTGCCGCTCCACTCCTTCCACTTGGCCACGAAGTTGGGCCAGGTCGCGTTGACCCAGAGGCCGTAGCCGCCGCCACCCTGGACGAAGACGCCGGAATAGCGGGTCTGCGAGCCGTAGCGCGTGATCTCCAGATCGATCAGGCGCAGGCCCTTGCCGCTCCACTCTTTCCACTTGGCCACGAAGCTGGGCCAGGTCGCATTGACCCAGAGACCATAGCCGCCCGAGCCCTGGCGCCACACGCCGGAATAAAGCGTCTTGTTCCCGACCCGCGTGATCTCCAGGTCCTCGAGCCGAAGGCCCTTGGCGCCCCATTCCTTCCACTTGGAGACGAAGGCCGGCCAGCTCGCGTTGGCCCAGAGACCGTAGGCGCCGCTGCCTTTATTGAAGACGCCGGTGTAGCGCTCGGCCTGAGGGAAACCCAGGTGATAGGGCGTGTACTCGCACATGGTCCAGCTATTGGACTTCATGATGCAGGGCACGCCGCCGCCCGGCGCGCAGGTGGCACAGTTGCCGTTGGGCTTCTTGAAGTAGCCCCACTGGCCGCCGCAGTTGCAGTTGCTCGCGGCATACTCGTCCGGCGCGCCGAACACGTGACCGGTCTCGTGCGCGAAGACGCGGTCGATATTGTCCGGTCCCCAGCCGTCGTTGGCATAGTCCATGACCAGACGCGGCCCGCCGATCGAGGCGTAAGCGAACCAGCCCAAGGGGTACTTGGTGAAGAAGGCGCAGTAGGCCCAATCCGTGTTCTTGGCCTGGCGCAGATCCTGGACGTAGTCCCTCACGCCGTTCAAGCCCGCGCCATAACCGAGCTTGGCCATCGCCGGGTCGCGCCAGAGCGCTTCCTTCTGACCGAAGCTCAGGTTGGGGGAGCCGGGCTTGACGTTGAGGCTGACGACACGGACGTCGTAGACCCATTTCACGCCCTCGGGCGAACTTTGGGCGCCGAGCCAGGACAGACCGTTCTGCACTTCAGCCACGACTTTGACCCGCTCGGCCAGACTGAACTTCAGCGCGGCCGTCGGCCCCTCGACGATGATCACGCCGACCGCGACGGAGCCATTGAGCCGGGCGCTGGTCGCCGGGGCCCCGGCCATGGCCGCGGCCGACTCGGCTTCGTCCTCGTGGTCGTGGTAGTCGGGCGTGCTGGCCTTGTCGTTGTCCCACTCCTCCTCGGCGAGCGGACGCTGCGCCTTGGCGGTCGCATAGTCCTCGGATTGCCGCAGGTCGAAGCCCTGAAGGCCCAGGGCGCCGACCTCGTCGAGATCGCCGCGCACATCCTCCGAGATCCCGCTCATGGCCGCGGCCATCGCGCCTGCGGGAACCTGCTCGCGAACCTCGCCCTCGGCCGAAGGCGAGACCTCGGCGATCAGCACCCGCGGGCCGTACTGATGCGAGACCCGGCCCCGAGCCTGGCGCACGGCGGGAAGCGCGGCCCGTGAGACATCCTCGGCCGTCGCGCCGACCACAATTGCTTGTTCGTCAATGCCAACATCACCGGCCATTCCAATAACTCCTCTCAAGAATCTTGTGAAAGGGAGTCTATTGGCGCGGCGGATCCGGTGGCTTGAAGCCGGGAGCGTCCCAGTCCAGTCCCTCGCCCTCGCGGTCTTTTTTCGGCTGAGTCTTGCGACTCATCCAGGCGGCGACGAAGAGGGACTCGGTCTCGTCGAGACCGGCGAGGACTTCGGACGGCACTTCTGCGGTGGCGACCGTCGCCACACCCGGGATCGATCCGAGCCTTTCGCTCAGCTCTCCTTGGGCATGTCGTACGACGACGACCCGCCGCGACACGACCTGGGTCACCGCGCAGCGGCGGCTGACCTCGGCGAGAGCTTCCTTCGCCTTCTCGTCGTCGAAGACGATCAGCAGCTCGCCCGCCTCGGTCAAGCTACGGCCTCCCACATGCGCCCTGACGGACGCGACGACATTCGGAACTCGAAAACCCCAGCAACTTCACTCCACGCGTTAACCCGACGCGCACCAATAGAGAACGAGAGACCGACTATGCGAGTCTCCCCGATTGAGCGCGCGTCAGGGGTTGGGAATCTTCCGGCAGTATTCGTGATTCTTCCGGCAGGAGTCCACTACCGCGGCCGAACCGCCTTTTTGTAGGCAAGTGGCGTCAGGCCCATGCAGCGCTGAAACGCACGCTCGAAAGTCCTCAAGTCCTGGAAACCGACCGCCAGGGCGATGCAGGTGATGGAGCAATCTTCCGCTTTCATCATCTCGGCCGCACGCCGGACGCGGGAGCGGCTTATCCAATCCCGGAAGCATATCCCCGTCTTGCGGCGGAAGAAGGCGGAGAAGTACTTCTCCTCGAGGCCGGCGATGCGGGCTGCCGTTCCGAGCGAGAGGTCCTCGTCCAGGTGCTGATCTACGTGCTCTTTGACTCTTTGCAGGCGGGGGTAGTAGGCGAAGACCGCCGCGGGGGCCTCCTCGGTATCGATCATCGGGTCCTCCCTGCGTCGCGGCGGCGCCGGTCCAACGGCGCTTACCGGAACTTTCGGTCGTCCCTTCACGATCTGAGTCGACGGCGCTTGTTGTTTGTGGCCCTTGATGCACTCGATTTGCCGAGTTGCCTGGCACCATCGAAGGCGCACGATCTCGTCGGTCGAGCGCTTCTACGGTGGAGCGCGGCCGACTTTGCCTCGCTCTGGGAATCTAGCACGATAACCCGACCCGCCGTGTGAGAAATCACACGGAATCCGTTGGGATCCGGGCGAGCGCGGCGACCATGGCCAGGGCCGGCGACACTGGATAAGGTCGGCGCCGAACGATCGGGAACGGTCGCAGCAAGAGAAACGAGGGGGCCATGAAAATCACCAAGATCGAAGCCTTTCAGATCGACTTGCCGCTTCATGAGGGCAGCTACAACTGGTCCGGCGGCAAATCGGTGCAGGTCTTCGACAGCACGGTCCTGCGGATCGAGACCGATAGCGGCCTGGCCGGTCACGGCGAGATCTGCCCGCTCGGCCCCTTCTACCTGCCCTCCTACGCCGCCGGCGCGCGCACCGGCATCGCCGAGCTGGCGCCGCAGCTCCTGGGCGAGGACCCGACCGCCATCGACGGGCTGAACCGGCTCATGGACCGCGCCATGAAGGGCCATCCCTACGTCAAGTCGGCGATCGACATGGCCTGCTGGGATCTCTTGGGCCAGGCGACCGGACAGCCGGTCTGCACACTGCTCGGGGGCCGCGACGGCGAGTCGGTGCAGCTCTACCGGGCGATCTCCCAGGAGGCGCCGGCGGCCATGGCCGCCCGGGTCGCCCAGTATCGCGCGGAAGGCTACCGGCGCTTCCAGCTCAAGGTCGGCGGCGGGGTCGAAGACGACATTGCCCGCATCCATGCCGTGGCGGCAACGCTGGAGCCGGGAGACATCCTGATCGCCGACGCCAACACCGGCTGGCTGCCGCACGAGGCCATGCGGGTGGTGCGCGCGGTGCGCGATCTCGATGTCTACATCGAGCAGCCTTGCCTGAGCTACGAGGAGTGCCTGGGCATCCGGCGGGCGACCGATCACCCCTTCGTCCTCGACGAGTCGATGGACGGCGTCGGGATGCTGCTGCGCGGCCACGCCGAGCGCGCCATGGACGTGGTCAACATCAAGATCAGCAAGCTGGGCGGCCTGACCCGTGCGCGCCAGGCGCGCGATCTCTGCGTCACGCTGGGCATCGCGCTCACCATCGAGGACTCCTGGGGGGGCGATATCGTCACCGCCGCCATCGCCCACCTGGCCCACTCGACGCCCGAGCCCTTCCGCTTCACCGCGACCGATTTCAACAGCTACGTGACCAAGAGCATCGCCGAGGGAGCCCCGGCGCGGCAGGAGGGCACGATGGCGGCCTCGCGCGAGCCCGGCCTGGGCATCACGCCGCGCGCCGAGCTCTTGGGCGATCCCGTCATCAGTGTATCTTGATGCGGTCGGATCCGGCCGTTGAACGCTCAAGACCGCCGCCCTATAAAGCAAAGAGAAGCGGCCGCGCCGGAAGGCATGCCGGCGCAACCACAGGGAGTGTCAAAGTATGGCCAGAGATGTAAAATGGGCCGGGGTCTTCCCGGCGGTGACGACGCAATTCCGCGCCGACCAGTCGCTCGACTTGGAAGCGACGGCGGCACACATCCGGATCCTGATGGATTCCGGGGTCCATGGGCTGATCATGCTCGGCACGGTCGGCGAGAACACGGCGCTGGAGCCCGAGGAGAAGCGCGCGGTCCTGCGCATGGCGATCGAGACCGTGGACAAGAAGATCCCGGTCCTGAGCGGCGTCGCGGAATGCTCGACCGCCATGGCCTGCCGCTTCGCGGCCGACGGCGAAGCGCTCGGCCTCGACGGCCTGATGGCGCTGCCGGCGATGGTCTACAAGTCGGACGCGCGCGAGACGCTCAACCACTTTCGCACCGTGGCGCGGGCCAGCGGCCTGCCGATCATGATCTACAACAACCCGGTCTCCTACGGCGTCGATCTCAGCGCCGATATGCTCGCCGCGCTGGCCGACGAGCCGACGCTGGTGGCGATCAAGGAGTCCTCCGATGACCCGCGCCGCCTGACCGACATCGTCAATCGCTGCGGCGACCGCTACATCCTGTTCAGTGGCGTCGACGACCTGGTGCTCGAGTCCGTTCTGCTGGGCGCGGTCGGCTGGGTCGCCGGCATGGTCAACGCCTTCCCGGCCGAAAGCCTGCGGCTCTGGGACCTGGCCGTCGCCGGCAAGTGGGAGCAGGCCCGCACGCTCTACCGCTGGTTCACGCCCCTGCTGCACCTCGATACCGACGTGAAGCTGGTCCAGTACATCAAGCTCGCCCAGGCCATGGCCGGCCTCGGCAGCGAGACCGTGCGTCACCCGCGCATGATCCTGGAGGGTGCGGAGCGCGAACGGGTCCAGGCCCTGATTCAGGAGGCGCTGGATTCGCGGGCGAAGCAGGCGGCGTAGGCAGCCTGCAGTCTTTGGGATCGCAAACTCGCTCATTGAACCTATTCAGTGTCACCCTCGGGCTTGACCCGAGGGTCCATTGAAGTCCGAGACCCCGACTACGATGGATTGCCGGGTCAAGCCCGGCAATGACAGTTCGGGTGGCTGTGGGTTTGGCGAACCGGAGGCCCTAAACGCCGGCCAAAGCCCCCTCAACGGCCGCGATCACCGCGAGGAAACCCTCGACCGTCCAGGCCGCTCGGCCGACGAAGACGCCGTCGACGTGCGCCTGGCGCGCGAAGTCGACGCAGTTCCGCGCATCGACACTGCCGCCGTAGAGGACCGGCACAGGCTCCGACCAGCCGAGGCCTGCGACAATCTCCTTGATGTGCTTCTGCATCGCCTCCGCGTATGAGGGTTCCGCCGGCGCGCCACCGTCACCGATAGCCCAAACCGGCTCGTAGGCCAGCAACAGCTCTCCGCTCGCGAGAGGCTCGACCTCCCGCAGCGCCATTGTGACTTGCCGGCTCAGCACCGCCTGCGCTTGACCGGCCGCCTTCTCCTCGGCCGTCTCGCCCACGCAAATCAGCGGCCGCAAGCCGTGGCGCAGCGCCGCGCGGACTTTCAGGTTCACCGTTTCATCAGTCTCGCCGCAGTCGCGCCGCCGCTCCGAATGGCCGAGCTCGACCATCACCGCGCCGCAGTCGCGCAGCATCGGGGCCGAGATCTCGCCG